>JAEEGN010000247.1 GCA_016280345.1 Selenomonadaceae bacterium
GGACCGAACCCTGGCCGATGAGCGGCACGAGGTTGACGAAAAGCCGCCCCGCCGCGCGCTTTTTGAAGTCAGCAAAGCTGCAGGGCGCGAGTGCGTCGAACAGGCCGCCGCCGATCTTGTCCCGGTGCGGCGTGTCGGGATCGACGCCGAAGGGAGAGAAGCTGCAGTTGCCGGTGATCTGGGTGGTGATGCCCTGCTCGATGAAGGGACGGTAGAACTTCTCCGCGTCCTCCCGGTCGTAGAAGAAATCGTTGTGCGAGTGCGCGTCGATCAGCCCCGGGCAGACCTGCTTCCCCTGCGCGTCGATCACGCGGTCGGCGTCCGTCCGGATCTCTTTCCCGACCTCCAGGATCGTATCGTCCTCGAACAGCACGTCGCCCGTATCAGGCGCCGAGCCGGTCCCGTCGTAAATCAGTCCGTTTTTCAGCAGCGTTTTCATGATGTGGCTCCCTCCCAGTGATGGATCGATCGGTTTTCGGCCGAAACCGTTGCCGTCTGAGATACTTATACCAAGCCGGACGCCCCGTTGTCAAGCCGATCCAAAAGGGAAACGCCGTCATCTCACCCGGTGGAAAAGAGCAGCGCCCTGTCGGATAACCGACAGGGCGCTCGATGTTCGATTCAGATGTGGGACGCCGGGATCGCGCGGGACAGGGGGATCTCATAGAGCGCCTCCCAGGGCTGGATGCGCTCAAAGGCCGCGGCGGCGGCCAGCACGTCTCCGTCCCGGAAGCGGCGGCCGATAAGCTGCATGCCGATGGGCAGGCCGCTGCGGGACAGCCCCGCCGGCACGGAGGCGGCCGGATGACCGGTGAAGTTGGCGAAGAAGGTCTCGCAGAAGCCGATCAGCGGCTCTGTCTCCCGACCGCAGATGGACCGCGGGCCGGTGGTGTTGCCGTCCGTCGCGTTGCGGACCGGCAGACAGGCCGTGGTGGGGGAGACGATCAGATCATAGTCGTCAAAACCAGTCTGCAGGGCGTCGAAAAGCTCCGTGCGGATGCAATTGAAGGCGTAGTAGTCCGAAATCCCGCCCGCGGCGGCGCGCTCGTTCCAGAAGATGAATTCCTCCGGCAGCTCGTCCCGGTGATCCCGGATCAGATCCAGGCCCTCCCGGCGCCAGTTCGCCAGGTCGATGGCGGTATCCACACTGATGGCCCGGCACCAGCATTCCGCCAGCTCATTGGCGCTGTGCCGCAGCGAGAAGGAGATCGGCTCGACCGCGGCGCCGGCTTCGGCAAAGCGAAGCGCCGCCTGCTCGACGGTCCGGGCGATCTCCGGCTCCGTCGGAAAGACGCCGAAATCGGGGGTGAAGCCGATCCGCCAGCCCTTCAGCGAACGCGTCAGATGCCGGGTATAGTCCGGCTCGGTCCGCGGCAGACTCAGCGGATCGCGGGGGTCGTGCCGCGCCATGCCGTTGAGCAGGATGGCGCTGTCCTCCACGGTGCGGGTCAGGCCGCCGTTGAAGCAGTAGGGGTGCGTGGCGGCCCAGGCGTCCGGACGGCAGACGCTGGGGATGGTCCCCACCGACGCCTTGAAGCCGAAGAGGCCGCACCAGGCGGCCGGGATGCGGATGGAGCCGCCGCCGTCGGAGCCCTCGGCGATGGGCACCAGCCCGTCCGCCACGGCGGCCGCGCTGCCCCCGGAGGAGCCGCCGGAGTTATAGCCCGGGGCGAAGGGGGTGGAGCTGGGGCCGTAGAGCTTGTTGTCGCAGGTGCCGCGGAAGGCGAAGGCCGGGGCGTTGGTCTTCCCGAGGGCGATCCCGCCGGCCGCCTCCATGGCCCGCGTGAACTCGGAATCGAAGGGATCCTCCCGGATCAGCGAGCGGACGCCGCCATGGGAATTGGTCCAGCCCTTTTTGGAGGGGAGGAAATCCTTCAGCGCGAAGGGCACGCCCGCAAACGGCCCCGGATCTTCTCCGCGGGCCAGCCGCGCCTCCAGAAGGCGGGCGGCAGCCCGGGCCTCCTCCGGCCGGGTATAGACAAAGGCGTTGATGCCGGGATTGCGCACTTCGATCCGCCGGACGAAATAGTCCAGGACCTCCGTGGGAGAGACCTGCCTGGCTTTGACAGCCCGGCCCAGTTCGGCGGCGGAGAGCGTTTCCAGTCGGTCACAAAAGCTCATGGCTCAGCCTTTCGCGCCGTAGAGCGCCAGATAGTCCTGGCCGACGCCACGGGCCTTCCAGCGCTTGATCACGGCGTAACCGATGGGGGAGAAGACGACCTCGGAGACGAGCTCCAGCACCGCGCAGGCCAGGGAGGCCCCGATGCACTGGGGGATGGTCCAGCGGACCTGCAGCGCGCCGGGGAGATACGGGAAGATCACGAAGGCCAGAAAGACGAACAGGAAGTTATCCACGATCTGGGACAGGAAGGTGGAGAGGAAGGAGCGGGCGGCATAGGCGGCCACGCCGTCGGGGTCCCTGCGGAAGCGCCGGCCGATGGCCACGTTGGTGTAGTTGTTGGTCAGCGCGGAGATCACGTAGGCGATGGTGCTGGCCAGCAGGATAGACCACTGTCCGCCCACGACCATATCCAGCGAGGGATAGTTGCCGATGCGGCTGATGATCACGCAGACGAGACTGCACAGAAGATTGGCGGCGATGGCCACCAGGGACAGCAGATTGGCCGCTCTGGCGCCGTAGTGCTTGGCCACGATATCCATCAACAAAAAAGACAGCCACGAGACCAGAATCCCCGCGTTCAACGCGAGCCAGGGCAGCGACACCAGGGTGATCCGGGCCAAAAAGTTCATGGTGATGACGGCC
>JAEEGN010000248.1 GCA_016280345.1 Selenomonadaceae bacterium
AGGTGCCTTATCTCTCGCTCTTCAACAACGGCACCATCGCCCTGATGGTGGCCTGCCAGAGCCTGCGGCTCTCCGGCGACGTCATCACCACGCCCTTCACCTTCGCGGCGACGCCCCACGTCCTTTCCTGGAACAACATCCGGCCGATCTTCTGCGACATCGACCCGGTGACCATGAACATCGACGCCGCTCGCATCGAGTCGATGATCACGCCGCAGACGACGGCCATCCTGGCGGTACACGTCTTCGGCATCCCCTGCGACGTGGCGACCATCCGGAGCGTCGCCGACAAGTACGGCCTGCGGGTGGTTTACGACGCCGCCCACGTCTTCGGCGTGGAGATCGGCGGCCGCGGCATCGGCACCTTCGGCGACATCTCCATGATGAGTTTCCACGCCACCAAGCTCTACCACACGGTGGAGGGCGGCGCCCTGATGCACGGCGACGGAAACCTCAAGGCCCGCATCGACCTTCTCAAGAACTTTGGCATCAAGAACGAGGAAGAAGTCGTCATGCCGGGCATCAACGGCAAGATGAACGAAGTTCAGGCGGCCATCGGCCGCATCCTGCTGGGTTACGTGGAGGCGGAGCGGGAAAAGCGCCGCCGCCTGAGCGCCGTTTACGACGAGGAACTGCGGGACGTGCCCGGCATTACCCTCATGCCGAAAGCGTCAGAGGACGTGAAACTCAACTATCAGTATTACGTCATCCGCGTTGACGAAGCCGCCTTCGGCCAGAGCCGCGACTTCGTGTACGACGAATTCAAGAAATACAACGTCTTCGCCCGCAAGTATTTCCATCCGCTCTGCAGCGAGTACACCTGCTACCGGCAGCTTCCCTCGGCCCGGGCCGGCGAGCTTCCCGTGGCGGAAAAGGTGGGGCGCCAGGTCCTGTCCCTGCCGATGTACGGCGGGCTCACGGCGGACGACGTGCGCCGGATCTGCGCGATCCTGCGGAGCTTTCAGCGATAAGGAGCAAGGGGAATGTATGATATCGTGATTGTCGGCGCCGGCGGCATGGGCCGGGAGTGCTGCGAAGTGGCCCAGGACGTTTACGGCGACGACAGCCGTTACCGCGTCAAGGGCTTTCTCTCCGACGTGCCGGGCGTCCTCGACGGCTTCGACGTGCCGCCGCTTCTGGGTCCCATCCGGGACTACGAAGTGCAGCCCCGGGACCGCTTCGTGCTGGCCATCGGCGACGTGCCGGGCCGCCGCAAAGTAGCGGAACAGCTTCTGGCCCGGGGCGCGAAATTCCTGCGCCTCGTCCACCCCACGGCCCACGTCTTCAAATCGGCATCCCTGGGCGAAGGCGTCATCGTCTTTCCCCAGGCCTTCGTAGGCGCCAACGCCCATATCGGTGATTACTGCCTCATCAACTGCCATGCCGGCTGCGGCCACGACGTGATCATGGGCCGCTTCACCGAGCAGGCGCCTTACTCCACCATTTCCGGCAAGGCTAAAATCGGCGAGGAGTGCTTCTTCGCCGTCCATTCCGTCGTCGCCCCGGGCACCGTCATCGGCGACCGCGTCGTCGTCTCCCAGGGCAGCACCGTCTCCCACCGGACGCCCGACGATGCCCTGATCGCCGGCGTGCCGGGCAAACGGCTCCGCCATATCGTGGCGAAGGTGTGAATCATGCGCCGGCTAGGGATATTCTGCTTTCACGAGCCCCGGGGCATCGTTGACGATTACGTCCTGTACCTTCTGGAAAGCCTCCGCCCCTTCCTGGAACGCCTGCGGATCGTCTGCAACGGGCGGCTTTCTGACGAAGGGCGCCGGAGGCTTGCCGCCTTTTCCGGCGAGATCACGGAACGCCCCAACGAAGGCTTCGACATGGGCGCCTGGCGGGCGGCGATTCTCGACGAAGGGGACCGGCTGGCATCCTATGACGAACTGCTGCTCTTCAACGATTCCTTTTACGGGCCGGTGTATCCCTGGCGAGAAGTGTTCGACGCCATGGCGGCGAAGCCGTCGCTGGATTTCTGGGGCCTCACGGTCCACGGCCGGGCGGAGGACCCACTGAAACTCTCGCCCTACGGCTTCATTCCCGAGCATATCCAGTCGTATTTCCTGCTGATCCGGCAACGGCTGCTGCAATCGCCGGACTTTCTCACCTATTGGCGGGAACGGCGGACGGCCCGCGATTTCGAGGAAGCGGTGCTGCGCCATGAGGCCGTATTCACCCGGCACTTTGCCGACAAGGGCTTCACCTACGGCGTCTATTGCGACACCCGACCCCGGGAAAGCGGCTGCGACGTCCCCGTCAATCATTATCTGTTGTCGCAACGCCGCCTGTTGCGGGACTTCCGCTGTCCCGTCCTCAAGCGCAAAGCCCTGACCCAGCCCCGGGACTACTACCTGGATTATAATTACGGCGACGAGCCGCGCCAGAGCCTGGCCTTCATCGCCGCCCACACGGAATACGACGTTTCCCTGATCTACCGCCATCTGCTGCGGACGCGGAATGTCAGCGACGTCAAGGAAACCCTGGGACTGAACTACGTCCTGCCGGCGGACGCCGCGCCGGAGACGCCGCTGCCGGAGGGCCGGGCGGCGGTCGTCGCCCATCTTTATTACGCCGACACCTTCGAGGAATACAGCCGCTATCTGCAAGCAATCCCGGCCGCGGTCTCCCTGTTCATCACCACCGACACCGCCGAAAAGAAAACCGCCGTCGAAACGCTGATGCGTTCGCTGGGACGGCCGGCCGAGGTGCGGCAGGCGGACGGCCGGGGCCGTGACCTCGCGGCGCTGCTGGTGAACTGCCGCGACGTTTTCGCGCGTTATGAATACGTTTGTTTTTGCCACGACAAGAAATCGCTGCGGCCCGGGCAGCCGCTGACCACCGGCGAAGCCTTTTCCCGCCTCCTGTGGGAAAACACGCTGGCCGGCCCCGCTTACGTCGGCCAGGTCCTGCAGGCCTTTGCCCGGGAACCGTTCCTCGGCCTTTTGGTGCCTCCGGCGCCGCACCACGGCGAATACCGCAAGCTGGCCGGGGATTATTGGACGAACCTCTGCTACGCCGAAACCCTGAAACTGGCGGAATCGCTGGCCATCGACCCGGCCCTGGTTTCGTCCCAGGCGCCGCCGCTGGCCCTGGGCAGCTTCTTCTGGTGCCGTTCCCGGGCCCTCAAACGCCTTTGGGAAAGAGAATGGCGGTCCGGGGACTTCCCGGCGGAGCCAATGCCCAAAGACGGCACCGTCAGCCACGCCCTGGAGCGCATCTTCCCCTTCGTCGCCCAGGCGGAGGGCTATTATACCGGCTGGATGATGACCACCGGTTTCGCGGCCCAGGAGCTGGAAAACTGGCAATGCCTGGCATCGTCGGTGCCCCGGCAGGCCGTCCTCAAAGCGCTGGTCAAGCGCTACGTCCCGCACCGCTACTGGCCGTTCCTCTACCGGCTCCGGCGCCTCCTGCGCCCGTTCCTTCCCGTATAGCCGGCATATTCTCCGATAGGAGTGACCCCGATGCCCCGCGTAAGCGTCATACTGTCCTCTTACAACCACGCAGCCTATCTGCGGGAATCCGTGAACAGCGTCCTCGCCCAGACCTTCCCGGACTTCGAGATCCTGCTGTTCGACGACGGCTCTTCCGACGACAGCGCCGCCGTCATCCGTTCCTTCGACGACCCGCGCCTCCGTCCCTTCCTGTTTGAAACGAACGGCGGCGCCAGCGAGCGTTACCGTCAGATGGTGGCCGAGGCCCGGGGGGACTACGTTGCCGTCCAGCATTCCGACGACGTCTGGGAACCGGACAAGCTGGAAAAGCAGGTGGCTTTTCTGGACGCCCATCCCGAGTACGGCTTTTCCTTTACCTGGGTGAAGTTCATCGACGAAGAGGGGCAACCCTACGCCTGGACGGCCGACGACTTCTACCGGGAGCGGTTCCGCCAGCCGGACCGCGCCCCCGCCGAATGGCTCCGCAAGCTCTTCGACGAGGGCAACTGCTTCTGCCACCCCAGCCTGCTGATCCGACGGCCGCTTTACGGCGAACACGGGCTGTTCGCGCCCCCGGCCCTCCTGCAGCTCCCGGACCAGCTCATGTGGACGAAGCTGCTGGCCGGCGGCGAAAAACTCCACGTTGTTCCCGAGGAACTGGTGCGCTTCCGCCTGCGCCGCCGGGACGCCTTCGCCAACGTCAGCGCCGAAACGGCGGAAAACCAGTTGCGGCTGGCCTTCGAGCAGGGGGCGCTCATCGAGGCTTACGCGGCCATGCCGCCGAACCTGTTCCGGGAGGCCTTCCCGGAATATGCCGCCGATATCTTCGACGAGGATATTTCCTTCGCCCTGGCCCGGGCCGCGATGGCCGCCCCGGCGCCCGCCTTCCGGCTCTTCGGTCTGCGGACGATGGCACGGCTGCTGGGCGACGGGACGAAAGCCCGCGTCCTCCGGGAACGCTTCGGCTATGACGCGCGCTGCTTCGCCCGGGATACCGGGCAGGTGGACTGCTTCGGCCTGCGGGAACAGATGCATTTCGCCCGGATGACGCTGGTGCCGGATTACGGCGACGGCTTCCGCCGGGAAAACGGGTGGGAGAAGGAGCAGTACGTGCGCCACGACGGCAGCTACGCGGTGTCTTTCGATTTCACGGCAGCGCGGCCGCTGCGCGGCCTCTGGTTCCTGCCCGAGCAGGGCTGGGCGCACGGGGCCCGGCTGCCGGAGGGACGACTGGCGGGCGCGCCGCTGGCGTTCTCCGCCGCGGCGGACCAACTGGACGAATATTACTTTTCCGACGACGGCGAAGTGCGCTTCTACGCCCCCTGCCGGGGCGAGGAAGGGGCGCTGTCGGCGGCGCTTTGGGGCGATATCTGGTACTTCCGCCAGCGGGACGTGCTCAACGTGTTCCGGGACCGGGGCCGGAAAATCGCCGATCTCGAGGCGCACCTGACGCAGCTTTACCGCTCTTTGAGCTGGCGCCTCACCGGGCCGCTCCGCTGGCTGCGGCGGGGGCTGCGCCGGGAATCATGACGGATTTGGCGGGGATGGAACGTGAACGTTTGGGATAAATGCCGGGAGGCGTACCGGCAGGGCGGACTGCCCTACCTGCTGGAAAAGATCTGGCAGAAGCTCCGCGGCACCGGCGGCGGTAACCTCTACGAGCGGGAGCGGCTGGCCGAAGCGCCGGCCTACGGCGCCTGGCTCGCCGCCCGCCGCCCCGGGGAAGCCGAGCGGGAACGGCAGCGACGCTTCGTGTTCCCGAAGGCGCCGTTCTTCAGCATCGTCGTCCCCGTCTATAACACGAAACCGCGCTACCTCGAAGCGTTGGTGCAATCCATCCGGGCCCAGACCTACGAAAACTGGGAACTGATCCTCGCCGACGGCGCCAGCCCCGAACCGGCGACGCGGGCCTGCCTGCAATCCCTCGCCGGGAGCGACCGTCGCCTGCGCGTCGAATGGCTGCCGGCCAACGAGGGGATTTCCGGCAATACGAACCGGGGCATCCGGGCCGCCGGCGGCGACTATATCGTCTTTTCCGACCACGACGACCTCTGGGAGCCCGACGCCCTGTTCGAGATCGCCCGGGCCATCGACGCCACGGGCGCCCAATGCGTCTATACCGACGAGGACAAGCTGCAGGGCGATACCATGACCTTCTACGAACCCCATCAGAAGCCGGGCCCCTCTCCGGAAACGCTGCGCTCCTGCAACTTCGTCTGCCATCTGATGGCGGCCGCCCGTCCGCTGCTGGAAAAAGCGGGGCTCCTCGATCCCCGCTTCGACGGCTCCCAGGACCACGAGCTGACGCTGCGCCTCTGGGACGCCACCGACAAGATTACCCACGTCCCTAAAGTTCTCTACCACTGGCGGCAATTCGGTCAATCCATGTCCAAGCAGCATTTGGAGCGGTGCCAGGCGGCGGGGCGCCTGGCCGTGAAGGAACATCTGGCCCGGCACGGCCTGACCGGCGAAGTCTCGCAGGATTGCGGCTACCGGGTGCGCTACGACGTGCCGCCCGACGCCACCGTCTCCGTCATCTTCGGCCCGCCGGAGAACGGCACCGACCTGTTGGCGGCGGCCGCCGCGCTGCAGGAAAAGACCACCCATCCGATACGGGAATTCCTGCTGATCGCTCCCCCTCCCCCGTCCGGCGCCCCTGAAGGCGTGCGGTTCCTGCCGCCGCGCCCCGGGGAATCCCCCTTTGCCGCCCTGAACCGGGCCGCCCGCGAAGCCGCCGGGGACTATCTGCTGTTCCTGGACGCGCGGTTGACGCCCCTCGACGCCGGCTGGCTCGCCGAGCTCCTGATGTTCGCCCAACAGAGCGGGATCGGCGCCGTGGGCGGGAAATTGCTCTATCCCGGCGGGGAACGCATTTTCGCCACGAATTACTGTCTGTTTCCCGGCGGCGTTGTCCGGGAATTCCAGGGCCACAGCGTGCACCGCCTGGGAACGGCGGCGCGGGAGCTCCTGGCCCGGAACGTATCGGCCGTCCCCGGCCAGCTCCTGCTGCTGAAGAAAGCGGATTTCACCCTGGCCGGGGGCTTTGACGAAGGCTACCGCCGCCAGCTCGGCGATGCCGATCTCTGCCTGCGCCTTGCCGCGCTGGGCCGCCGCCACGTCTATACCCCCTTTGCCGTCCTGGCGTTCACCTCCCTGGAAGGGGACGCCCCCCTGGACGACCGCCCGGACTGCGCGCGCTTTCGCCGCTGCTGGCCGGACGCGGACCACGACCTTTACTGCCAGCGTTCCTGGCGGGACGAAACGGAGGACTGAGGATGCCATCCTTGCTGCATAAGGCATTTACGACGTTGCGCCGGGACGGCGTCAGCGCCTTCCTGAAAAAATCCGTCGCCTATACGAAAAGGCACGTCAGCGCCCTCAGGGGAGAACAGCTTTACGTGGACGTCCTTTTCGTCAACGGGTGCAGCCTGCCGCATCCCCAGCGCTACCGCGTCCATCACCAGCGCCTCCAGATGATGGCCTTTGGCCTGAGCTCCGCCGAAGTCTGGTACGAGGACCTGACTTCGGATATGCTGCGCTATTGCCGCGCCGTCATCTTCTACCGCTGCCCCTTCACGCCGGTGGTGGAACAGGTCATCGGTCTGGCCCGCTACTTCAACAAGGCCGTCCTCTTCGACATCGACGACCTCGTCATCGACACGAAATACACCGACCTCATCCCCTACGTCCGTCAGATGCCCCCCGCCGAGAAAGCCGGCTACGACGCCGGCGTCAAAGGCTACCACGACACCATGGTCCACGCCGAGGCCGTCATCACCACTACCGAGGGCCTGGCCCGGGAGCTGGGCCACTATATGCCCGAAGTCTTCATCAACCGCAACACCGCCTCCGAGACGATGGTGCGCCTGTCCGAAGCTGCCTACGCCGCCTGGAAGGACAGGAAGGACAAGGGGCGTGTCGTTCTCGGCTATTTCAGCGGCAGCA
>JAEEGN010000249.1 GCA_016280345.1 Selenomonadaceae bacterium
CGGACATGGCGGTGACCTGGCGGGCCGGGGACAAGGCGAAGCACAGCAAATGGGGCATCGGCACCGTCGTTTCCGTGCAGGGCGAAGGCGAAGAGACTTCCCTTAAGATCGCCTTCCCCGGCCAGGGCATCAAAGGCTTCATGCAGAAATACGCCCCCATCACGAAGGTATGAACGGACAGGAGGAACGACATGGACGACCTGAAGGCGCTGAAAAAGGAGCTCACCGAGCTCCGCAAGCGCATCCGCTACCATAACAACCGCTATTACAACCTCGACGACCCGGAAATCACCGACTACGAATACGATCAGCTCATGCTGCGCCTCAAAGAGATCGAGGGCCAATACCCGGAGTGGATCACCGCCACCTCGCCGACGCAGATGGTGGGCGGACAGGCGAAGCGCGCCGCCGGCATCCTGGTGGAGCACGACGTGCCCATGCTTTCCCTGCAGGACGTATTCTCAAAGGAGGAAGTGCTGACCTTCGTCGCCAATATGCAGGCGGCCCTTGAGGCGCCGGAGTTCGTGGTGGAGGAGAAAATCGACGGCCTGTCGCTGGCGCTGCGCTACGAGAACGGACACCTCGTCCGGGCCGTGACCCGGGGGGACGGCGTGGCCCGGGGCGAGGACGTGACGGAAAACGCCCGGGTCATCCAGGACGTGAAGCTCACGCTTTCCGACCCGTTGCCCTACTTCGAGGTCCGGGGCGAGGTCTATATGAGCCGCGACGCCTTCGCCGCCGTCAACGAACGGCAGGAACTGCTGGGGCTCAAGACCTTCGCCAATCCGCGCAACTGCGCCGCCGGCACCCTGCGCCAGCTCGACAGCCGCATCACGGCGGAACGGGGCCTTTCGATGTTCGTGTTCAACCTTCAGAAAGCCGAGGGCCGCGATTTCACCACCCACACCGAAGCCTATGATTTCATGAAGCGGCAGGGCATCCCCGTCATCCACGACTACCGCGTCTGCCATACCGCGGAGGAGGTCTGGGCCGCCATCGAACATATCGGCGAGTCCCGCGGGGAGCTGCCCTACGATATCGACGGCGCCGTGGTCAAACTCAACCGTTTCCGCGACCGGGAACAGCTCGGCGCCACCGCCAAGGTGCCCCGCTGGGCCGTGGCCTACAAATACCCGCCGGAGGAAAAGGAAACGGTGCTGCGCGCCATCGAACTCTCGGTGGGGCGCACCGGCCGCATCACGCCCACCGCCGTCTTTGATCCGGTGCGGCTCTGCGGCACGAAGGTTGAACGGGCGACGCTCCACAACCAGGACTTCATCGACCAACTGGACATCCGGATTGGGGATACGGTCCTCGTCTATAAGTCCGGCGAAATCATCCCGAAAATCCGCGCCGTGGTGAAGGAAAAGCGGCCGGAGGGGGCCGGGCCCTTCCGCATCGGCGACCGCTGCCCGGTCTGCGGGGCGGCGGCGCTGCAGGAGGAAGCCTCGGCCGACATCAAGTGCTCGAATCCCGGCTGTCCGGCCCAGCGCGAGAGCCATATCCTGAACTTCGTGAGCCGCGACGCCATGGACATCAAGGGCCTCGGCCTCGCCGCCGTGAAGGGGCTCATCGAGGCGGGCCTCGTGCGCACCGTCGCCGATCTCTACCGCCTGGCGGAACACCGGAAGACGCTCATCGACAACGGCATCGTCGGCAAGGAAAAGAACACCGACAAATTGCTGGCCGCCATCGAGAACTCCAAGGCCAATGAACCCCAGCGGCTCCTCACCGGCCTCGGCATCCCCGGCATCGGCAAGGCGGCGGCCCGGGAACTCCTGCGGGTCTTCCGCTCCATCGACGCCCTGGCGAAAGCCGCGCCGGAGGAAATCGAGCAGGTGCGCGACATAGGCGCCATCAGCGCCAGGAGCATCGCCCGCTACTTCGCCCAGGAAGACACCCGCCGGCTGCTGGACGACCTCCGGGCCGCCGGCGTGAACATGGAGTTGGGCGAAGCCCCGGCCGCCCGGGATGACCGGCTGGCCGGCAAGACCTTCGTGCTGACGGGCACCTTCGCGGGCGTGACGCGCAGCGAAGCGGCGGCGCAAATCGAAGCCCACGGCGGCCGGGTTTCCGGCAGCGTGTCGGCAAAAACCGACTACCTCGTCGCCGGAGAAAAAGCCGGCAGCAAGCTGGCCAAGGCCCAATCCCTGGGCGTGACCATCATCACCCCGGAGGAACTGGCGGCGATGATGGGGGAATGACAGGAGTTTAAGCCTTCTTTCGAGAAAAGCCCCCCTCCGGGAAGAGGGAGGCTCAAAGCCCCTTACGCAAGGGGGAGACATTTGCATAGTTGGGGTTGGCAACGGGGCTGGCGCATTCACAGGCGGCAGCCCCGTTTTTCCCTGGCTGGCCGCCGCCGCAAAAACGCGTTCAAAACGAACCGCTCTCCCGGCAGGTCATGGAGAAGCGGCGCTTTGCCACCAGCAGGCTTCCTGATCTGCTTCCCCCTTTCCCGGCGGGGTGGGGACGAGACGGTTGTCGTCTTTTCAGAAACCACGAAGCCCCATTCGGGCAGGAAAAAAGACCATTCAAATGGCTTTCCTACAATTCAGACAAATTCTATTGTATTATGGAAGCAAAGCGAATATAATATCTTGTGGATTACGATTGCCAACCTGCCGGGGGAGGGCGCTGGCCGGGCGTGGATGCCGGGGGCGGCCTTGCCGGCGGGCGGCGGGAGTGAAAGAAAGGAAGTTTTACGCATGGTCAGAACAATGTCCACGGGGGAACACGCCTCCGGTAAGCGGGGCGTTTTCCCGGTTTCGTTTTATGGGGAAGCCGGGCGCGGGGCGGTGCCCCCGGCTTCGCGCGCCCTGGGGGGCAGTCCTGACAGCGGCGCGACCTCCTGTACGCGGCGGGCCTCCTTCACGGTCCCGGCGGAAAGGGGGGCGCGGTAATGAGCTTTAAACAAGACTATACAATTCCTTCCTCACCAGGCGTCTATACCCTTACCTATACGAGTACCGACAAAAATTGGGAAAACAGTAAGGCTTCCTTCACCAATCCCAGCGATACCAACGGCGCCTTGATTTCCATCCCCGACGTAGTAATGAATGGCTGCACCATCAAAACCGCCAACGGCGACGACACGGTGACTGTCCAGAAGTTACAACAAGGCTCCAGTACTGATTCAACACCTAGTCCTCCTTCAGTAATTGAGCTTAACGGCGGGGCGGACTTGCTTACCGTTACTTTAGAGGTGAATTCCTCCACGATCGACGCGGGGGCGGGCGCGGACTCACTGTATATCCAGGGCAGTTCGGGCGATGTAAGTTCCTCAAAAATCATTCTTGGCGACGGAGCGGACGTACTGAATATCGGCGGCAATACCGGCTGGGCCTCCTCCATCGACGCCGGGGACGGCTACGACGTGGTGAACCTCTCGGGAGGCGTCAATCAAGGAAGCGGAGTTACGGTGTTGCTCGGCGACGGCAACGATTCGCTGACGATTGGCAACGCGATCAACGCCGGCGCCAACATCGACGCCGGAGCCGGGGCGGACTCCATCGTTATCAACGCCATCGGCACCGGCAATTTTGACGTGACCGTTTCCCTGGGCAATGACACGGAGGCCGACACGCTGTGTCTCAATTCCGCCGCCAACCTCGACAAGCTGAAAGTCACGCTGCAAGCGGAGCAGGACATCCTGGGGCTGCCCGACATCGACAGCGTATCCATCGCCGCCGACGGCAAGGTCTTCGTCGGCGGGGCGGCCACCGGCATCGTCGCGCCCTCGGTGAGTGGCGGCTGGAACGCCTTGCGGCTGCAAAAGACCGGCGCCCCCACCGTCACCCGCACGATTTACGGCGCTTCGGCTGACGATGTGACGACGGACAGCACCGGCGACGCGGTCTTTTTCACCAACGGATATAAGGTGTCGTTCAGCACCGACACCCTGACCGCCGCCACGATAACCGGCAGCGGCGCCGCCGACAATGTGAGCATCGCCGGCCAGGCAGGCGTCAGCACTGACACGACAAAAGGGGTGCTGATCTCCCTGGGCGGCGGCGCCGACTCGCTGACGATCGACAAAGATGTTCGTTTATCGACCATCGACACCGGGGCCGGCGACGACGAAGTGTACATTGCGGCCTACGCTATAGGTTCACAGTTTTTCCTCGGCGACGGCGCCAACAAGCTGACGATTCTCCAAAGTCCCTATACCTCCACCATCGAGGCCGGGGCGGACAACGACTCGGTGCTCATCAGTGGCGCGGCTTCCGGCACCAAAATCTCCCTCGGCGGGGGCGAAGATACCGCTTTTTTTTATTATTCTTTTGACAATAGCTCCGCAATCGATCTCGGTGCCGGCAACGACTCGCTGGTGATTAGCGATTTCGCCTCAAAATCAACGATCGACGCCGGCACCGGCGACGACACGCTGACGATTGGCGGCGAGGTCAAAAGCAGCTCCACTATCGACGCCGGGACGGGCGACGACAAAGTGAGCATCAAGGGCGCGGTTTACGGCGACGCCCGAATCTCCCTGGGCGGCGGCAACGACAAGCTGACGATTGGCGGCGAGGTCAGCTTCTCCACCATCGACGCCGGGGCGGGCAACGACGAGGTGGATCTCTCCACGGGCGGCGTTGCCGGCCCGCTGGCCCTGAAGCTCGGCGACGGCGACGATACGCTGAAGGTCAAGGCGATGGACGACCTCACGAAGATTACCGGCGAGCTCGACGCCGGTGACCTGGTCGTGCTGAAGGAGACGGTCAGCGGCAGCCTCGCCGACATCCTGAAGATCGACGGGAACGGCAAGCTGTCCGTCAACGGCACGGCTTCAAAAATCACCGTGGCGAAGAACGGCGCGAAGTACAGCTTCTGGGCGCAGAACGGCGTCGGCGCGGATTCGGTGGAGATTTCCTACACGCCGGGGGCGACGCTGCCGCCGGGCCATTGGGACAACGACGGCGTCTACGTCATCACCGGCGAGCCGGACGGCGACAACAACATCGACATCAGCGGCCTCGACAGCGTCGTCGTCGTGTCCCTGGGCAGCGGCGACAACACCGTGTCAGCCGGCGGCACCGGCGGCGACACCATCATCACCGGCGACGGCAACAACCAGATCACCGTCAGCGGCGGCACCGGCAACTACATCGCCACCGGCGACGGCAACAACACGCTGCAGGTGGGCGGCGACAGCGCCACCATCCAGGCCGGCGGCGGCGACGACCGGGCCACGGTATCGGGCGACAACGCCCAGATTGACCTCGGCGGCGGCGACAATGTGCTGAACCTCGGCGGCGACAGCGCCAGCGTCACCATGGGCGGCGGCGACGACCGGGCCACCATCAGCGGCGCGGACGCTCAGATCGACCTCGGCGGCGGCAGCGACGCGGTCACGGTGGCCGGCAACAACGCCAACATCGACCTCGGCGACGGCGCCGATACCCTGGCCCTCTCCGGCCTCGGCGGCGCGGTGAACGCCGGCACCGGCGACGACGTTTTGGACGTCACCGGCGGCACCGGCCATTCCCTCGACGCCGGCAGCGGCAGCGACTCCATCTCCGTCCGGGGAACCTACGAAACGATTTACGCCGGCACCGGCGACGACACCATCATCTTCGACGGCAACGGCAGCGACGGCTTCAACTACGTCAATCTCGTCGAGGACAACAACCTCGTCAGCGTCAGAGGCGGCGACGGCCACACCACGATTAACGGCGGCGTCTCCGCCGACAGCCTGTACTTCGCCGACGGCGACGTCGAAAGCGACGCCCTCAATCTGGCCGGCGGCAACGACCTCGTGGTCTTTGCGTCAGCGACCGGCGGCCTCGGCCGGGCCCGGGCCAACAACGCCACCCTGCGGGCCGGCGAAGGCGACGACAGCATCTTCGCCGCCTCGGCCGAACAGGCGATGATGAACGGCGGCGTCGGTGACGACAGCGTATTCATCGTCGAGGCAAGATACAACACCATCGTCGCCGGCGCCGGCGACGACAGCATCACCCTCGGCGGC
>JAEEGN010000250.1 GCA_016280345.1 Selenomonadaceae bacterium
ATTACCGCCGGCCAGCGCGACGACACCATCCCCGCCGCCGCCGGCAACATGACGCTCGACGCTGGCAGCGTGGAAGCTGGGCAGAGCGTCTTTATGACAGGCTACACCGCCGACCGCGGCCATGCGCTGACGGGCACCGGCGTCGCCACCGTCACCACCGCCGGCGCCGATTACGGCAAGCTGGCGTTTGCGGCCAATGATTTCGTGGGCGACGGGGCGGTATTCGGCGCCGACGGCCGCGTCAAGACGGCCCGGGGCGGCTATATCGACGGCGGCCTGACACCCACTGCCGGCGACAGCGGCGCTCTCGTCTATCTCGGCGGACAGGGTGAAACGCAGGCCGTCTGGTACGCCACCGCCTACGGCTCCAACGGCAACAACGCCGGACAACTCGATCCCCTGATCATGACCGGCGCCAACAACAACGCCGCCGACACCCTGCTGGGCGGCAAGGGCAACGACACCCTCTACGTCGGTAACGGCGACATCGCCGCCGGCGGCCAGGGTGACGACACCATCATCAACACCGGCAGCCTGGACAGCCGGGAGCAGTTCGGCCTGGCGAAGGGCAACGGCCACGACACCGTGCAGAACTTCGCCGGCGGCTTCGGCAATTCCGACGACGCCGTGACCTTCTACGAAAGCAGCCTGCTGAACGGCACCACCGCCGCTTATGACGGCCGGGGCAACCTGAAGCTGACCAACGGCGACGCCAGCCTGACACTGCAGATGGCGGCGGGCACCGACAGCGTCTGCGCCCATGTGGTGCTGAAGAACGGCCTGACCGGAGAAGACGAACGCCTGTCGGTACTCAACAAGGACGCCACCGAGCAAGTCACCGACAACACGGTAGCCAAGTACTACTACGGCTCGAAGGACGGCGGCAGCGCGATTGACGCTTCGGCGCTGTCAACGGGTGTCAAAGTCGACCTCGGCAACACCGGCCGCTACTTCGCTGCCGGCGAGAACTACAGCTACATCACGGCGGTCACCGGTTCCAACGGCGGCGACAACTTCCTGGCCGGCGCCGGGGAAAGTGCCGAAACCCTGACCGGCGGCAACGGCGTCAACAACACCCTCTACGGCGGCGGCCACGCCAACGACCTGCTGATCGGCGGCGGCACCGACAAATACGGCATCGCCGCCCAGGACACCTTCTACTTCGGCACCAGCGACGGCAGCGACGTGATCCGCAACATCGGCACTGGCGACAAGGTCATGCTCTACGACCTCAAGGACGGCGACATCACGGCGGAGACAATGACGCTGAACGGCGGCAACTACCTGCACCTCACCACCAACAACGGTGCCAACCTCTTCATCGAAGCGAGTGCCGCGAACGAAAGCTACGCAATCCAGTTCACGGACGGCATCAACGGCGCCGTGACGGCAAGGTACGAGGTAGAGGGAACGAGTTTCAGGAAAGTGATGTAAGGAAAAAGGGGCGGTTCTCAAAGCCCCCCTCCGGGAGGGGGGTAGGGGGGAGCCCACGGCAATGACGAACTGCGTGAATGCTGGAAGTTGGCGGAAAACTGAAAGGCAAACGGTCTAGGCAAAACTGCAAAGCTGACAGTTCGCACGGAAAATGACAGTTCCCGCAACTTTATCACGCCGTGGACCTCACCCACCGCTCCGCGGTCCCCCCTCCCCTAAAGGGGAGGGCATAGAACCTGACACACCGCTCCTCCCCTAAAGGGGAGGGCTCAGGTGACGCGGCGCCACTTCTGAACATCCCCCTCTGGGGGCGCGTGAGCGCGGTGGCGAGCGAAGCGAGTCGGAGGCGCCTTACTAAGCCTTCCCCTCTGGGGCTTGACAGTCCAGTGGACTGTCAAGGGACCGCCGCAGGCGGTGGATGAGGTTCCACGTCATGACGCTCTACGCAAAAGCTGGAAGTTCACGCGAAACTGAAAGGCAAACGGTTTAGGCAAAACTGCAAAGCTGACAGTTCGCACGGAAAATGACAGTTCCCGCAACTTTATCACGCCGTGGACCTCACCCACCGCTCCGCCGCGACATTTCACCGGACTGTCGCGCTCCTCCCCTAAAGGGGAGGGCATAGAACCTGACACACCGCTCCACCGCGACAGTTCACCGGACTGTCAAGCCCCAAGGGGGAGATCTCAAGAGACGCGCCGAACTAAGCCTTCCCCCTGGGTGTTGGCAGCCCGAAGGGCTGACGGATGAGGTTCCACTACACGACGAACTACGCAAAGCTGACAATTTCCGCAAAAAACTACAGTTCCCGCAACTTTCTCATGCCGTGGACCTCACCCACCGCTCCGCGGTCCCCCCTCCCCTAAAGGGGAGGGCATAGAACCTGACAAACGGGGCTGTCCGGGAAGGTCTTTCCTTCCCGCGGCAGCCCCGTTTTTTTCTTTTCGATGAAAACGCTTTCCGAAGTGCGTAGCCTCCCTTACCAAACCCGTTTGAACTGCACGACGGCGGAGATGTCTCTGTCGTGGGGGCCTTTCTGGAGCTGCGCTTCTCCCTCCAGGAACCAGCCTCTGGCAAATTCCGTCTCCCCCGACAGCGCGAGAATGACATGGGTTTTGTCCTGGTCGTTCCGCAGGGTATAGGTCTGGCCGTCATAGCCCTCGTAGCGGAAGGACAGCGTCGGGTCGGCGCCGGCGAAGGCGTGCTTCACCCCCAGGCGTAGGCCATAGCGCCCCTGCCCGAGACAGCGCTTCAACTCAACGCCCAGCTGCCCGGCAAAGTAGGCGTTGTGCTTTCCGGCGACCTGCTGATTGAAGATGCCGGCGCCGCTTTCCGCGTAGCCCCCCTGGTTCAGCCAGGAAAGCTGGAAACCGGCGTAGGGACTTACATGCCAGGTCTTTCCGTCATTGGCGTGGAGGTCGTACTTATATTCCCCGCCAATCTCGGCCAGATGGGAACGGTATCGCGCCGCCGCCCCCAGGCCGGGCATCCCCAGGCCGCGGCGCAGCTTGTTCCTGATCCAGCCATAGTCGGCATAGAGGTAAGCATCGGCGGCATTCCGGTGGTAGCCCGCGTAAACGCCCAGCCTCGCATCATGGATATCGCCCCCGCTGGACGCGGCCGTCAGGCTGGTGGCCTGATAGCCGAAAAATACGCCGCCCCGCCAGTCGTCGTTCAGCCGGCGGTCATAGCCCCCCGATACGGCGCTGCCGTGATAGTCGGCCCCGCCTCTGAGGTCGCCCCAGTTTTTCGTGAACTTCACCCAGGCATCGTTTTCCTGCGCCACGGGAAGCTCCAGGTGCATCCGGAGGCCATCGCCGCCGCCGTCCGCCAGATGAGAGGCGGGAACGGTCACCTCCACCGGCCGCCGGGAAAACGCGGTGCGCAAGCGGTCCGAAATGACCTGGCCGGCCAGGGTGCTCTGCTGGACCAGGGAAACCATCCGGGGCGCCCCCGAGGCGCTGATGGCCGTGAGAGCCTGCCTGGCGCCGGACGGGTCCAGGCTGTAGAGGCCGCGCAGCTCATTCCGGCGCGCGTCGCCGGCGAAGTTCCTCTGCATTTCCTCGACGGCCGCGTAGGCGCCGGCCTGCTGCGGCGTCATCGCCCCCAGATGGTTGGCGGCAACCGTCGTGACCGTCACCGTGTTCCCGTTGACGACGCCGGTCGCATCCAGCATCCCGGTGGCCGGGGCGGGATGACCGGCGGGATTCGCCAGGGCGCCGGTGACGGTCCCGGCTTTCAGCACCGTCCAGGTCTCATCGGGCAGCGCGTTGGTAACGGTGGCCACGGAGCCGTTGATGTCCGCCGCGCCGGAAACGTCAATCCAGCCTTTTTCCCCGCCGCCCCAGGCTCTGAGATTGCCATCGGAGACGAGCCGGCCGGTGATGTTCATGGTCGTATCCTTCGAGGCCGCGCCCATGGTGCCGTGGTTGATGAACTGGCCCGTGGTGCTGTCGGCATAGCCCGTTGCCAGCTTCGCGGTCATGTCGTTCACCGTGAAGCTGCCGCCGAAAAGCGACGCGCCATTTGCCACCCGGACATTCACCACGTCTGCCGCGCCGCCGAAACGCAGCACGCCGCGGTTCACGTTCATCTTCATATTTTCCCGGCCGATGATATGGCCGGCATAGTCCATGTCGGCGTTGAAGTTCAGGTTGGTCACCAGCCCCGGCACATACTTCTTGTAGGGGATGAACCGGCCATCATACTGGAGCATCAGCCCGCCCGGGTAAATCTTGTGCTTGTAGCCCTCGATGATCCGCTCATCTTCCGTGCAGCTTTCGGCGTCCGACAGGCCGAAAGCATCGGCGTCAAAAACCTTCCAGAGGTTCACGATGTCGCCGTTGATGACGGCGCCTTCGTTGAGGTTGATATGGTCGACAAACGCCTCCTCGGCGATATAGATGGCCGCCCGGTCGCCGGAAACCGTGCCCGATACGTTCAGCGTGGCCATCTTGTCGTTGGTGTCGCCGTTTGCCCGGTCGGTAATGCTGAAATCGTCCGAGCGATGCGCGTATTCGTTGAGCCGCAGGTTGTACTGCCTGCTGATTTCCCCGTCCCGGATTTCCCGCTTGTAGCGCAGGTAAGAGCCGCGGTATTCGGAGGTGGCGCCCAAAGCGTTGGCGCCGAACTCAAACCATATCCCCGATCCGTTCTCGCCGTCGCCCGTCACCGTGCCGTCAATGTTGATGACATGATTCTTGCCGTAGGCCACCAGCACCCCCGCGCCGCAGGTTCCGTCGCCGTGGACTTCCGTTCCCCGGGGGACGGTGACGGTATCGTTCAGCCCGTCGACGCGGATGCCCACGGCGGCAGCGCCTCTGGTCCAGATATTCCCCTTTTGCGTGATGTTGTTGTTGGAGCCGTAAACATGCAATCCCACGCCATAGGTGGTGGTGTTGTACCCGTCCACGTAGGCCGTCCCCTCGGCGTTTCGCGCCGAGAAGCCCTGGGCATTGGTGAAGGTCTGCCCGTCCTGATACACGGAACAGCCGTAAAAATTCTTGCGGTCGATTTCGTAGCCGATGTCCTGGAGAACGGCCAGTTCCGCTTCGATGAAGCCGTTATAGCTGCGGTATGCCTGATGGCTCATGACGCTCCGCGCCAGATCGATATGGGAAAATTCCGGCGTCCCTCTTTCCCAGGTATTGATGGGAATCCCGTCGATTTCCCCGCCGTTGGCTCCGGTAAACCGCTTGCCGCCAAGGGCCTCCGAGACATTCTGCCCGCGAAATGTCAGGAAGGCTCTTCCCTCACGACCGCTAAACGCGTTGGTTTCGTCCACTACGAAAAAATCCCCGTCGGAAACGGCGTCTTTCTCGTACCCCGCCACTTCCCTGAAGACGGCAAAATCGGCCGGATTGCTCTTCAGCCGTCGCAAGTCCCCCGGGGTTATGATTGTCATGTCGTCGCCGGTCATCCGCTGACCGTTCTGATCGTAAAGATGCCTGGCAAAAGAAGCGGGATCGTTGGCGCAGTCACTCAACCCACCGATTTTGATTCCGGTATCGCCAATAACCATCCGCTTGCTGAAATCGGCCGAGATGCCAAGGCTGTGCCCGATTTCATGGAACATGACGGCCGTGATGTCCACGCCCTTCATTTCCTGCGCTATGGGAATCGGGCGGTTTATGGCCGTAAAGCCATATCCGCCGTCGCCTTCGTTCACGCCGATATTCTGCCCGAGGTAAATGCCGCCGTAGCCCCGGTTCATCGCCGACGCATCGTTCAGGGCCTCGATACTGTCGAGCCATTGGATTTTGGCGCCCTTTTGCAGGGCGGCGTGCAAATAATTGGGATTGTTGGTGTCAACATTGCCCCTCTGGGAAAAGGACAAGGCGCCGGCATTCTGGATGTCGTTGGTGCCGACGAAGTATTGCAGCGGCTTCCGGTTCTGCGCGCCCGGCCCCAACATCTCCGCCCACTGGCGGAACGCGTTGTCCAGGCCCGCTTTGATGTTGTCGGTCAGGGTATAGGCAAGCGTATCGGTCGTCTGGCTGCCAAACTGGGCAAAGAAGTCCATTGCCGCATCATTGTCTTCGTCCTCGGCGCCGTAATAGTTCACCGAAAACAGGGGCCTGCCCTCATGGCTGATCTGGCTCGAGGTCATGGCCCATACCTGCCCGGCGCCGCCGGCGATGGCCAGATGCAGCAGGATTGCCGCTGCCAACCGTTGTTTTTGGAATCGCCTTTTCATCTTTCCCCGCTCCTAAAAAACATTCACTATCGGCCAGGCGGACGCGATTCCCCCGGCGCCATTCAGCAGGCGGCCCTTGCGGCCCTCACGCCCTGCTGTCATTCATTATACCATGCCTCCCCTTCCCTCTGTCTACTCCCGGCCGCTATTCCGGGGGCCGGCCCCTTTCGGGAACCGCCATCGGTTTCCTTTGGCAGTTTTGCCTTTCTATGCTATAATAGCGGCGTGTGCATTTCTTGATACTTCATTTTGGATGGTGAGAACATGAAAGTCAGCAAAGAGGATATGGAGACCGTGGCGGTATTGTCGCGCCTTTCCATCCCGCCGGAGGAAGCGGAGGGCTACACAGAGCAGCTCAGCGCCTTCCTGGAGTACGTGGAGAACCTGAAGGGCGTCGATACGGAGGACGTCCCGCCGACGACCTACGCCCTGCCCATGCAGAACGTGTTCCGCGAGGACGAGGTCAGGCCCTCCCTGGACCGCGGGGCGGCGCTGGCCAACGCGCCGCTGCAGGAAGACGGGTATTTCAAGGTGCCGAAGGTACTGGAAGGATAAGGAGGAACGACATTGGCTCTCTATGACAAACCGGCCCACGAGCTCCACGACCTCCTGACGAAGCGGGAGATTTCCGCCGCCGAGCTCACCCGGGACGTGCTGGCCCGCCACGACGCGACGGAGAAAGAGGTCGGGGCCTATCTAACGGTACTGCCGGAGGCGGCGATGGCCCAGGCCGAAGCCGTGGACAAGAAGATTGCCGCCGGGGGGGACATCGCCTACTTTGAGGGCATCCCCGGCGCGGTAAAGGACAACATCTGCACGAAGGGCGTCAAGACCACCTGCGCCTCGAAGATCCTGGAGAATTTCGTGCCGCCCTACGACGCGACGGTCATGACGCGGCTCGCGAAGGAGTCGCCGGTCATCGTCGGCAAGGCGAACCTCGACGAGTTCGCCATGGGCGGCTCCACCGAGAACTCGGCCTATCAGACGACGCATAACCCCTGGGACACGGCGCGCGTTCCCGGTGGCAGCTCCGGCGGCAGCGCGGCGGCGGTGGCCGCCGGCTCGGCCATCTGGGCGCTGGGCTCCGACACCGGCGGTTCCATCCGCCAGCCGGCTTCGTTCTGCGGCGTGGTGGGCATGAAGCCCACCTACGGCCGCGTTTCCCGCTACGGACTCGTCGCCTACGCCTCGTCGCTGGACCAGATCGGCCCGGTGACGCGGGACGTGACCGATTGCGCCCACCTGCTGAACGCCATCGCCGGCCACGACCCGATGGACTCCACCTCCAGCCCCGCCGAGGCGCCGGACTTCGCCGCCGCTCTGGTGAACGACGTCAAGGGGCTGCGCATCGGCCTGCCGGCGGAATACTTCGTGAAGGGCATTGACGCCGACGTGGAGAAGGCCGTCCGGGCCGCTATCAAACAACTGGAATCCCTGGGGGCCGAGGTCACGGAGATTTCCCTGCCCCACACGGAATATGCCATTGCCGCCTACTACCTCATCGCCCCGGCGGAAGCGGCGACGAACCTCGAGCGCTATGACGGCGTGAGCTACGGCGCCCGCGTGGACGGCGCCGACGTGGTGGAACTGATGACGAACACCCGCAGCCAAAAATTCGGCGCCGAGGTCAAGCGGCGCATCATGATCGGCAACTACGCCCTGAGCGCCGGTTATTACGACGCCTATTACCTGAAAGCCCTGAAGGTCCGCACGCTGATTCAGCAAGACTACACCGAGGCCTTCCGGAAGGTGGACGTCATCGCGGCCCCGACGGCCCCGACGCCGGCTTACAAAATCGGCGAGATGATTGCCGACCCGCTGCAGATGTACCTGCAGGACATCTGCACCGTGCCGCTGAACCTGGCCGGCCTGCCCGGCATCTCGGTGCCCTGCGGCTACAGCGCCCAGGGGCTTCCCATCGGGCTCCAGATCATCGGGCGTCCCTTCGACGAAGCCACGGTGCTTCGGGCCGCCTACACCTACGAACAGAGCCAGAGCTTCCATAACGACATGGCCCGGCTGGGAGGTGCCCGCGCATGAAATACGAGACCGTCATCGGACTGGAAATCCACTGTGAGCTGAAAACGGCCACGAAAATCTTCTGCGGCTGCGCCACCGGCTTCGGCGCCGAGCAGAACACCCACGTCTGCCCCGTCTGCCTGGGGCTTCCCGGCGTGCTGCCGGTGGTGAACCGGCGCGTCGTCGAGTTCGCCATCAAAGCCGGACTCGCCACCAACTGCACCATCAACCAGTACAGCAAATTCGACCGCAAGAACTATTACTACCCGGACCTGCCGAAAAACTTCCAGACCTCCCAGTACGATCTGCCCATCGCCGAACACGGCTACGTGGACATCGACGTGGACGGCCGGAAAAAGCGCGTCCGGCTGACCCGCATCCACATGGAAGAGGACGCCGGCAAACTCGTCCATTCCGGCGCCACCATCAAGGACTCCGCCTCCTCCAACGTGGACTACAACCGCACCGGCGTGCCGCTGCTGGAGATCGTCTCCGAGCCGGACATGTCCTCGGCGGCGGAGGCCCGAGCCTACATGGAGAAAATCAAGTCCATCATGGAGTACATCGACGTCTCCAACTGCCGCATGGAACAGGGCAACCTGCGGGCCGACATCAACGTGTCGCTTCGCCCCGCGGGTTCGAAAGAACTCGGCACCCGCACCGAGATGAAGAACATCAACTCCTTCAAGGCGCTGGAAGACGCCATCAACTACGAAGTGGAGCGTCAGGCCGAAGTCCTCGACGACGGCGGTCACATCGTGCAGGAAACGCGCACCTGGGACCCAGATCGGGGCATGACCCTCTCCATGCGCAGCAAGGAAGAGGCCCACGACTACCGCTATATGCCGGAGCCGGACCTGCCGCCCATCGTCACCACGGCGGAGGAAATCGAACGCTACCGGGCCGCGCTGCCGGAACTGCCCGACGCCCGCCGGGCGCGTCTCGAAAAAGACTACGGCCTCTCGGACTACGACGCCGGCATCATCACCGCCTCTCGGCCCATGGCGGAGTATTTCGACGCTGTCATCGCCACCGGCGCCGACGCCAAACTCGCCGCCAACTGGATGATGGGCGAGCTGGCCAAGCACCTCAACGCCGAGGACAAGACCATCGAAGAAACGCCGGTGGACGCCAAACGGCTGGGCGAGATGATCGGCCTCATCAGCAAAGGCACCATCTCCTCAAAGATCGCCAAGCAGGTCTTCGACGCCATGTGGACCTCTCCCGACAGCCCGGAGAAAATCGTCCGGGACAAGGGCCTCGTCCAGATCACCGACACCAAAGAAATCGAAGCCATCGTGGACGACGTCATCGCCAGAAACCAGAAGGCCGTAGACGACTACAAGGGCGGCAACAAGAAAGCCATCGGCGCCCTCGTGGGCCAGGTCATGAAAGCCTCCAGGGGCAAGGCCAATCCCCAGCTCGTCAACAAACTGCTGGCGGAAAAGCTCGGCTGACCAAAACAGGAACCTCTCCGGCAAGCAGCCGGACGGCCCGTTCCCTCGGAAACGTTCATCAAAAACCGCATTACAAAAAGGCTATCGCCGGAAATCCAAAATCTCTTCCGGCAATAGCCTTTTTTCTTTGTCCCACCCGGACACAAGCCCCGTCTAAGCCTCGGGCAGCTGTCCTTACAACTGCGCTTCCAGCTTGCCCCTCTCCACGACAGGGATATTCAAAGCATCCATCGCCTGTTGGGGATCCAGGTGCAAATTGCGCATCAGATTGCGAACGGCCAACAGATTGGCTTTTTCCATGCCTTTTTCCATGCCTTTTTCCATACCTTTTTCCAAACCTTTTTCCATACCTTTTTCCATGCCCTTTTCAAGGCCTTCTTCAAGGCCGTCCTCACGCCTTGCTTCCAGAGCGTCTTCCAGGCTCCACTCGAACATCATGGCCTGCTGCACCTCTCTACAGCTGCGCTTCCAGCTTGCCCCTCTCCACGACAGGAATATTCAAAGCATCCATCGCCTGCTGGGGATCCAGGTGCAAATTGCGCATCAGATTGCGAACGGCCAACAGATTGGCTTTTTCCATGCCTTTTTCCATACCTTTTTCCATACCTTTTTCCATACCTTTTTCCATGCCCTTTTCAAGGCCTTCTTCAAGGCCGTCCTCACGCCTTGCTTCCAGAGCGTCTTCCAGGCTCCACTCGAACATCATGGCCTGCTGCACCTCCTCGCTGAACTTTTCCAGGAAATACGTCAGTATGTTATTTTCCCTGCAGTACAGGATGGCCCGGCGAATGGCCGTCTCGTCGCTGAGCCCCTGGGCCTTTCCCTGTTCCACTTGATGCACCAGAAGGCTATAGCCTTCAAGGACCGGACATTGCTTCAAAAGCTGCTGTCCCGAAGCATAGCGCACATCATACACCCTGACGATGAGCTCCAGCGCGCCTTTGCCGCCGAACGCCTCCGACAAACGCATCTCGCTCTCGCCGTCTTTCGCCGCCCGGCCGTTCGTGAACAGCAGGAACTCCGGCGCCGGCAGAGACAGCCGCTGCTTGCGGTGAATGGCCCGCTTGCCCAGGGATTTGATATAGCGGTGATAGAGTTCCGCCGCCCCGATGAGCATGCGAATCGGCATATTCTGATTGCTGGTTGACATGTGCTCGATGAGAAACAGCAGCCGGTTCCCTACCCGGAAAGCCACGTCATGCTTGAGCTCGCTGGTGAAGATGCCGCCCACGGGATCGATGTGGATATCCTCCGGCCGCACCCTCTCTCCCGTCAGCCCCTGGTAAAGTTCCCTGGCGTTCTCCGGTTCCTTGAACAGCATGCGGAACACCGAGTCCTTATACTCCCGGTTCGCCCCCAACCGCGCCGCCTCCCCTCTGCCTGTATTGTACCAAAAAAACCGCCCGCTGGCAATTTCTCCGTGCCTGTCCCAGACAGGAATTCGCTCCGCATGTTCTCTTCCCGCAAAATGCGGCGGCCGCTCTGTAAACAAAAAGAGACGGTAGCCAACCGTCTCTTTTTCCGCCGCAGCGGGATTGCTTCTCTCTCCGGGATTCTCCCTCAGCGGGGGGCCGTTTTTTTCTCCCCTTCCGCCTGGTAGATTTCCCGGAGCCGCAGTTTGGCGATCTTGCCGGTGGAGGTTTTCGGCAGTTCGTCGATCAGGCGGAATTCCCGCGGGATCTTATAGAGGGCGAGGTTTTTCTGCAGGTATTTCTTGAGCTCGCGCAGGTTCACGGCGGCGTCGGGCTGGAGGCTGTAATAGCAGCAGCCCGCCTGGCCCCGCAGCTTGTCGTCGATGGCGATGACCGCGGCTTCGCGAACGCCGGGATAGGCATAGACGAGTTCCTCGATTTCCCGGGGATAGATGTTCTCGCCCATGCTGATGATCATGTCCTTGATGCGGTCCACGATGTAGACGTACCCATCCTCGTCCATGCGGGCCACGTCGCCGGTGTGGAGCCAGCCGTGCTCCAGCGCCTTCGCCGTCGCCTCGGGCATCTTCCAGTAGCCGTGCATGACGTTCGGCCCCTGGACCAGCAGTTCACCCGTCTCGCCCGGGGGCACGTCCCGGCCGTGAGCGTCCACGAAGCGGAGACGCACGTCGGGAATCGCCGGACCTACCGAGGTGAGCCGCGCCGATTCGGGGGAATTCATCGTGACCACCGGTGACGCCTCGGAAAGGCCGTAGCCCTCCACCACCGGCACACCGAATTTCGTCCAGAACGCCTCGCCTACGGCCTTTGGCAACGTGGTGCCGCCGAGGATCACGAAGCGCAGCGTTTGGAAGTCCTCCGTGGTCGCCAGCTTCGTAATCAGGGAAAGGATGGAGGGGACCATGACGATGATGGTGACGCCCAGGGCCCTGGAGACGTCAATCGTGCGCTTCGGGGCGAAGGCGTCGAGGATGCTGATGGTGGCGCCGACGGACAGGGCGCACATGACGGCGCAGGTCCAGGAAAAGCAGTGGTACATGGGCAGGATGCAGAGGACGTTGTCGCTGCGGCGCATGTGGACCGTCTGCTGCATATCGAGGGCGTTCATCACCAGGTTGCGATGGGACAGCACGGCCCCTTTGGGGGCGCCGGTGGTGCCGGAGGTGTAGATGATGGTGCAGGGCTCGTCGGGGCCGAAGTCCGGCGGCAGAGGCGGCGGGGGCGGCAGCGTGGTGGGCTCGATGACGGCGCCGATATCGAGCTGACGGACGTCGCCGGCATAGTCGATGGCGTTCAGAGCGTCGTCGAGGAAGAGTTCCTGATCGGTCAGGATGACGCGGACCTCGGCGTTCTTCACGATGAAGGCCGTCTCGCGCATGGAAAACTGGAAATTAACCGGCACCACGATGGCACCGAGGGAGGCGATGGCCATATAGGCGGCGATGTACTCGGCCCGGTTGCGGGAATAGATGGCCACCCGGTCATGGCGACGGACGCCGGCCGCGTAGAGACGGCGGCGACAGTTTTCGGCAGCAACCTTGAGCCCGAGGTAGGTCAGCGCCCCAAGCTGGCTGTAAACGGCGTCGTCATTGTTCTGGCCGCGCCGCAGGATTTCGTGGACGAGCATGGGTATCACCTTTCCGTATGGACAGAGAAAAGCGCGCGCCGGAGGGCCTCCGACGCCACGAGGGAAAGAGGAGACGGGAAATTCATCATCATATCTTTATTATAGCCGGAATGACGACGCACTTCAATAAACCGGCGTCCATTTCCGGCGATTTTTATTCCCCGGCGAAAAATTTTTTCCCCGGCCGTCACCGACGCGCCCGGTCGGGCCAAACACAATCGCTTGTTGCCGGGAAACGCGGGACATACCATATCTGTCTTTTCTTTCGCCTTTTGGCCCCTGCCCGGCACCGCCGACACCGGAGGAAAAGTGCGGAAACTTGAAGATTTTGTGAAAAACTTCTGTAAATGCCGTTGCTTTTTCGGCGGATTCTATATTATAATAACGACAGACAGGGTTTTTGCCCTAACGCTATCATTTACACCGTTCCATTTCACCGTTAAAGGAGGGGACGCGCGGCACGAAGAAAGAGGTTGTGTTCCAAGAATCCCATTGAAAAGGAGGATGTATCGTGTTCAAGAGCAATTTCCAAAAGGGCCTGTTTACCGTCATCGTCGGTATCGCGCTCTGGTTCTTCCCCGTCCCGGCGGGGCTGAAGCCGGCCGCCTGGCACATGTTCGCGATCTTCGTCGCGACGATCATCGGCTTCATCCTGCATCCAATCCCCATCGGCGGCGTAGCGCTCATCGCCGTCGGCCTCACCGGATTCCTGAAGGTCCTGAAGCCGGCCGAAGCGCTGTCAGGCTTTGGCAACGCCACCATCTGGCTCATCGTCGGCGCCTACATGTTCGCCAAAGGCTTCATCAAGACGGGCCTCGGACGGCGCATCGCCTACGTCATCATGTCGAAGATCGCCACGAGTTCGCTGAAGCTGGCCTACTCCATGACCATCACCGACTTCATCGTCTCGCCGGCCACGCCGTCCAACACGGCCCGCGGCGGCGGCATCATCTTCCCGATTGTCCGTAGTATCACGGCTGCCGTTGGCTCGGACGTGGACAAGAAGACCAATATGCGCACTGGTGCATTCCTGATGTTCAGCGCTTATGCGGCAGTTATCACTTCCGCTTGTATCTTCCTGACGGGTGCTTCCAACAACGTGCTCTGCAATACTTTGGCACAGCAGATTTTCGGCACCTCGATTGGCTGGGGCGACTGGTTCCTGGCCTGCATCATTCCCGGTCTTATCCTGACCGTGGCTACACCGTATATTCTCTATAAACTCATCAATCCCGAACTCAAGAACACTCCGGAAACGCAGGAACTGGCCCGCCGTGAACTGGCTGAAATGGGCCCCATGAGCTCCAAGGAAATCATCCTGAGCTTCATCTTCGTGATTGCTTTGATTATGTGGGCAACGGGTTCCTATCATGGCATTGACTCTGCGTTCGTCGCTTTGCTGGGGCTTTCTGCAATGCTTCTGACGGGGATTCTCGACTGGTCGGATGTGGCACATCAGCATGCTGCCTGGGACGTACTCGTATGGATGGGCGTGCTGGTTAACATGGCCGCCTTCCTCTCCAAGTTCGGTCTGATGAAATGGTTCGCCGATGTGATGGCTGCC
>JAEEGN010000251.1 GCA_016280345.1 Selenomonadaceae bacterium
TACCGGAGACCGCGGTTGAGCGGGCTGCTCGGACGGTCCCGCGGTTTGACAACGTCGTTGATATTCATGCGGCGGCGGAGCAGAAGGTTCTTTCCCGGATGAAGGTCATCGTCATTGAGCCGCGGTCCTTTGACGATGTACAGCAAGTAGCGAACTGCCTGAAAGAGAAGAAGCCGGTCGTCATCAATTTCGAGCATACCGACGCCGAAGACGCCAAGCGGATCATTGATTTCGTGAGCGGGACGACGTACGCTTTATCTGGCGATATCAAGAAGGTGGGGCGCAATGTCTTTCTCTGCGCGCCCAGCAACGTGAACGTCTCTTATTCACAAGAACGTCAGACGGCGAAGGATATGCCGTGGCTTCGAAAGTAGGAGGGGGACGACGATGCCAACGAAAGAGCTGACGGGCTTTATTGGCGGCGGAATGATGGCATCCGCGATCATCGCCGGGATGATTCGCGAGATGGGAGCGTCCCCGGATACGATCTATGTTTCCGAGTGCAACGATAACCGTTGCCGGGAGTTGGAAAGGGAATTCGGCGTCCATGCGATGGTCGGAGCCGGGAGTTTTGCCGGCAAGGTTGATCTCCTGATCCTGGCGGTGAAGCCGCAGGCGGCGGCTGCCGCAATGGCGGAGACGGCGCCGCTGGTCCGGCCGGATACGCTGATTGCCTCGATTGTCGCGGGGCTGAAGCTAGCGACGCTGGAAGCGTCATTCCCGGAGAATCCCATCGTCCGAATCATGCCGAATACGCCGCTATCCGTAGGCGAGGGGATGTCAGCTTTTGCGTTGAACGAGAAAGCCGGGGCGGTGAATGTGACCGCCGTATCGGAAATTCTGTCATCCTGCGGGAAGGCGGTCAAAGTGGACGAGTCGATGATGGACGCCGTGACGGGGCTTTCCGGCAGCGGTCCGGCATACGCGTTCCTGATGATTGACGCCCTCTCTGACGGTGGCGTAATGGCGGGGCTGCCCCGCCAGACGGCGACGCTCCTGGCGGCACAGACGCTTCTGGGAGCGGCGCGGATGGTGCTGACGAGCGACAAACACCCTGATGTCCTGCGGGATCAGGTGACCTCGCCGGCCGGAACTACGATTGCCGGCGTACGCGTCCTGGAGCAAAAAGGCGTGCGGGGCGCGATGATTGACGCGGTACTGGCGGCCACTGAGCGTTCAGCGGCGCTGGGGAAGATGAAATGACGACGGCGAAGGAAAAAATCATCCGGTTTTACAAGGGGACGGAAGGCGAGGAAACCGCCGTCCGTCTCGTTGATTTAGCGGAACAGGCGCTTCGTTCCCAGAAGTTCCGGCTGACGGCTTTCCTTGATCCCTACGGACAGGAGATAGCCGAGACGGTGGCTGCCAATTACGACGCGCTGACCGTGCGGTTCGACGGCGGCTATCCGGGAGCGGAACGGCAACGGGTCGTTTTCCTTCACCGGGATTTTGGTGGTGCTCCGTCCTTTGAAATCGCGGTGGTAAAAGCCGTATGGAACGATGAGTTCTGTCGTCTGAGCCACCGGGACGTGCTGGGGGCTTTGATGGGGCTCGGCATTGAACGGGAAACACTGGGCGATTTCCTGCTGACGGCGGGATGTGTCCGGATTTTGGCGGATAAGCGTATGGCGGAATTCCTGCTTTCGAACTGTACGCAGATCGGTGGCGCCGCTGTGCAGATGGAACCGGGCACGTTGGACAGCATCGCGCCTCGCGAAGAGCGTTGCAAGGAGATCAGCGCCACGGTGGCGTCGTTGCGAATTGACGCGGTGGCGGCCGCGGGGTTTGGTATCTCCCGAAGCCGGGCCGCGTCGGATATTGAAGCGGACAAGCTAAAGCTTAACTGGCAACCGGTAAAGAACGCGGCGCAAGCGGTGAAGGCCGGCGATATCCTTTCCATGCGGGGCCGCGGACGCGTTGAGGTGGCCGAAGTCCGGGGAAAGACGAAAAAAGGGCGGACAGGGATCTTCCTGAAACGGTATATTTAAGTGGGGGAATCAAGTGCTATGCTTACGCCGGCGGATATACACAACAAGGAATTCAAGCGCGGCTTCCGGGGCTATGACGAGGACGAGGTCGATACTTTCCTTGACGACGTCATCAACGATTACGAGGTATTGGAGCATGAGAATGTTCAGCTGAAGGAAGAACTGGCCCTGGAAAAAAAGAAGCTGGAGCAACTCCAGCAGATGGAGAAGAATCTCCAGGATACGCTCCTGGTGGCCCAGAAGACGGCGGACGAAGTCATCAAGAACGCCAAACTGCGCGCCGAGGAAATACGGCTTTCCACGGAAGAAGAATGCAACCGCCTTCGCCAGCAAACGGAGAGGGATCTTGCCCAGCATCTGGAAGCAATGCGCGCTCAGGTTCGTGAGGCCGAGGATCAGTACGCTTCCGTCAGACAGGAACAACGACAGTTCCTGATCAAGATCAAGTCGCTCCTGCGCACGGAACTTGACCTTTTGGATGAGGACGGGGTTCGTCAGGCGCTGGGGGATATTCCGGATACGTCCGCCGCCATTACCAATGCGCCTGTCACGGAAGATACGATTGTCATGACGCCGAGGTCCCAGCATCGCGCGGAGGGGGAGGTCATCCGTGACGCCCGGGTCCTGGCGGAGCAGCGCCGGGAACAGACGAATGCTGAGCCGGCGGGCGAATCATGATTGACGGGGGTAATCCGCTTTGATTGCGGCGGTCGCTATCGCCTTGATCGTGTTCGACCAGATGGCGAAGTATCTTGTTTCCACAACGATGGCGCTGGGTAGCTCGATACCAGTGCTGCCAGGGCTCTTCCATATTACTTATATCCAGAATCCGGGCGCGGCCTTTGGGATATTGGCCAATCAGCGATGGGTCTTTATCGCGGCGGGGGTCGCGATTTTACTTTTGTCGGCGTGGTTCTATCCCCGGCTTCGCCGGGAAAGCGTCTGGGTTCGCTATGGCGGAGCGCTGCTTCTTGGCGGAGCAGTGGGAAATCTCATTGATCGAATCTGGCTGGGCCAGGTCATTGATTTCTTCGATTTCCGCATCTGGCCGGTATTCAATATCGCCGATATCGGCATCGTCATCGGTGTCGGCTGTATCCTCTATGAGCTTTTGCTCAGAAACGACGTGAAAGAGACGAGATGACCCATGTCCCAGGAATTGTCATTCAAGGCAGATCAGCCGGAGGAGAGGTTGGATGTCTTTTTGGCCCGGATGGTACCGGGGCTTTCCCGCTCGCATATCCAGAAAATCGTTGTCGCCGGCGGTTCATTGGTAAACGGTGAGGTGAGGAGGGCCAGCTACCTGCTTTCCCCGGGCGATGAGGTCCGTTTCCTGCTCCCTGATCCGCAAACCGTCGATATTGCCGCCGAGGATTTACCGCTGGACATCCTCTATGAGGACGCTGCCATCATCGTTGTCAACAAGGCCCGGGGCATGGTCGTCCATCCCGCTGCCGGTATTTCCTCAGGAACACTGGTCAACGCGCTTTTGGCGCATTGCCGTGATCTTTCCGGAATCAATGGCGATATCAGGCCGGGTATCGTACATCGTTTGGACAAGGATACCTCCGGCGTTATGGTGGTGGCGAAGAATGACGCGGCGCACATCAGCCTTTCGGAACAGATACGGACGAAGGCAGCCCGGCGCGTCTATACCGCAATCGTTATCGGCGATATCGCGGAGCCGGCTGGTATCATCCACGGCGCAATCGGTCGTAGTCCCAAGGATCGTCAAAAGATGGCGGTCGTAACGAAAAACGGTAAGGACGCGACGACGCATTTCAAGGTGTTGGAACGATTTGGTCGCTATACGGTGACAGAGTGCCGCCTGGAAACGGGGCGAACGCACCAGATTCGGGTACACATGGCATATATCGGGCATCCGGTACTGGGCGATCCAGTATATGGAAAAAAGAATTGTCCGTTTGCCATCCAGGGGCAGGCGTTGCATTCGCGAACATTGTCCCTGCTTCATCCGGTTACGGGAGAGCGCATGGACTTCACGGCTCCGGTGCCGGAGGACATGGTGGTGATACTGGAAAGCCTGCGTCGGGAAACAGGGCGGCATGGATAGGAGGGAATCGGCATGGAATTCATCAACAAGACGGTACTCTTGGATGCGGATGGCATACGGCGAGCGCTGACGCGTATCGCTCACGAGATCGTGGAAAAGAACAAGGGGACTGAGAAACTGATGCTGGCCGGCATACGGACTCGGGGCGTGCCGCTGGCGGAGCGAATTGCCGCCGAAATTGCGCGAATCGAGGGGAAGGAGCCGCCAGTAGGAGTACTGGATATCACGCTGTATCGCGATGATTTGTCTACGCTGTCCTATCAGCCGGTCGTCCATCCGACGCAGATGCCGGTGGATATCGGCGGACGAGTCATCGTACTGGTTGATGATGTCCTGTTCACGGGGCGGACGATTCGCGCCGCGCTTGATGCGCTCATCGATATGGGGCGGCCCCGCGTAATCCAACTGGCGGTGTTGATCGATCGCGGCCATCGCGAGCTGCCAATCCGGGCCGACTTCGTGGGCAAGAACGTGCCAACTGCGGCGCGGGAGTCTGTCAGCGTGCAGTTGAAGGAAACCGACGGGGCCGAGCAGGTCGTGTTGCGGGAACGGAAGGAGTAAGAAAGGGCAAGAGTAATCCTTTGCCGATGTTCCGTTTCATGGTTATCATAGTCTTGACAGGACAAGAAGAGAGCAATCCTTGGTGTGTGGGGGTAGATGAGTTTGAAGTACATGACAGGCAATGAACTGCGGGAAGCCTATCTGCGCTTTTTCGCTGAGAAGAAGGGGCATTTACGGATGCCTAGCTTTTCCCTGATTCCGGAAAACGATCCGACGCTTTTGCTGATTGGTGCCGGCATGGCGCCATTGAAGCCGTTTTTTACAGGCAAGATGAAGCCGCCTCGCACTCGGATAGCGACTTGCCAGCGTTGCGTGCGTACCGGCGATATTGAGAACGTCGGCCGCACGGCACGGCACCAGACGTATTTCGAAATGCTGGGCAATTTTTCCTTCGGTGATTATTTCAAGGAAAAAGCCATCCCCTGGGCGTGGGAGTTCCTGACGGAGGTCGTGGAGCTGCCGAAAGAAAAGCTCTTGGTCACCAGCTACCCGAAAGATGATGAAGCGGCGGAGATTTGGCGCCGGCAACCGGGATTCGATCCCAGCCATATTGTCAAGCTCGATGATAATTTCTGGGAAATCGGCCCTGGTCCCTGTGGCCCGGATTCTGAGATCTACATTGACCTGGGGGAGGAACGTGGCTGTGGGGAGCCGACCTGCGCGGTGGGGTGCGATTGCGACCGGTATCTGGAAATCTGGAACCTCGTGTTCACGCAGTATGACCGCACAGAGGAGGGCGAGTACAAGCCTCTGGCCAATAAGAATATCGATACCGGCTGCGGTCTGGAGCGTTTAGCATCTGTCGTACAGGGCAAGCGGACGAATTTCGAGACAGATCTCCTGTACCCGATTATTGAGTATGCGGCCTCGGTTTCCGGCGTTTCCTATGGCGCGGATCCGCAGAAAGACGTTTCGATGAAGGTCATTGCCGACCACGCACGCAGCATGGCAATTATGATCATGGACGGTATCCTGCCTGCCAACGAGGGCCGGGGCTATGTCTTGCGGCGCATTGTTCGCCGGGCGATCCGGCATGGCCGATTGCTCGGCATCACGCAGAATTTCCTGACGGGAGCGGTGGACGCTGTTGTCCGCATCTACGAAGGCGCTTCCGATTTCTCAGCGCTAGTCGAGCGTCAGGATTATATCAAGAAAGTGATACGTCTGGAGGAAGAGCGGTTCCAAAGCACGCTGTCTCAAGGAATGGAAATGCTGGATCAGCATATTGCCGAACTGGAGGCAAGCGGGAAAAAGGAACTCAGCGGCGCCTTTGCCTTCAAACTCTATGATACCTACGGTTTTCCCTGGGAACTCACTGAGGAAATCGTGCACGAGAAGGGAATCACGCTCAACAAAGCGGATTTCGACGCTGCCATGAAGGAGCAGCGTGAACGGGCCCGGGCGGCCCGCCAGGAGAATCAGCGGGTCGATGTTCCTGATTTGCGAGGCATTGACGTTTCGGCGTTGCGGCAGGATGATTCCGCTGTCCGGGCGAAGGTCGTCGGTATCTGGCATGACGGCAGGCTGGTGCAGGAATTGACGGACGGGGAAGAAGCCGGCATCATTCTGGATGTTACTTCGTTTTACGCTGAAGGTGGCGGTCAAGTTGGTGATATCGGCCTTCTTTCCAGTGAATTGGGACGTATTCGGGTTTCAAACGCTAAGAAACTTCCGGACGGTACGGTCTATCATATCGCGTATGTCGAGGAGGGGATGATTCGGGTTGGCGATTCGGTGGATATCGCCATCGACCGGGCAAAGAAGTTAGCGTCAGCCCGCAACCACACGGCAACGCATCTTTTGCAGGCCGCTTTGAAGCGGGTAGTTGGCGAACAGGTCAATCAAGCGGGTTCTCTGGTTACGCCAGAGCGTTTGCGGTTCGATTTCTCGAACTTTGAGCCAGTTTCTCCGCAACAGCTTGAGGATGTGGAGGAATTGGTCAACGAGGTCATTCTCCGGGGGCAAGATGTCAAGATTGAGCAGATGAAACAGGACGAAGCGAAAAAACGGGGGGCGATGGCGCTTTTCGGCGAGAAATACGGCGATATCGTCCGAGTTGTCTCCGTTCCTGGTTTCAGCATGGAGCTTTGCGGCGGTAACCACGTAGCGAATGCCGGACAGATCGGCATGTTCAAGATTGTCAGCGAAACCGGCGTCGCAGCTGGTGTGCGCCGAATTGAAGCTATCACCGGTCAGGCGGCGTTGGAGTTTGCCTGTCAGCGGATGCGGTCCCTGGATGAAGCAGCGGCTCTCTTGAAATGTCAGAGCGCGGATGTCGTCGCACGTCTGGAATCCGTACTGGCGGAGCAAAAGACAATGCAGCGCGAAATCGACGAAGTCCGTAAGTTGAAAGAGAAGGCTGACGCCAAGAAGCTCTTGATGGCCGTTCAAACCTATGGTGACGTTCAGGTCATTGGCGGCCGGGCCAATGTTACCAGCATGGAAGAACTTCGCAATATGGCTGATCTGACATGTGACAAGCTGGAAAACGGTGTCGTCGTACTGGCCGCGGTTATTGACGAGAAGGTCAGTTTCGTCGTCAAGGCATCGAAGGGCGCGGTGACCAAGGGCATCCACGCGGGCAAGATCATCAAGGAAATGGCCAGCCTCGTGGGCGGCGGCGGCGGCGGCCGACCGGAGATGGCCCAGGCTGGCGGCCGGATTGTCGAGAATATCCCACAGGCGATGGAAAAAGCCCAGGAAATGATCCAAAGCCAGTTAAAGCAGTAAAAAAAGATAGCTCTTTTGCCCCTGTCCGTTTCCCGTTTGTTGCTCGACGCCAAACAGGTTCGGTCATGAGAGGCAAAAGAGCTATTTCTTTGAAAAGAGGTATGACCGTGACGCCAGAATCGCAAGCCAAGATTGACACCGCCATTGATGAATGGCTATACTTCCAGAAACTGCCGGAGGAATGGCATGGTTTTTCCCTGAAGCGGAACCGGGCCCTTCAGGACGAAATCTATGACTTGTTTGGGTATTCCCATCCGGTTTTTCACCGTCACGTCCTTGTCTATTACCATGATGAAACGCAGGAGTATAAGTTGCGGGAGAGGGTAGGGACGCTGGAATTCTGTAACATTGAATGCATCGCCCGGGATTTGGACAGTTTTGAGCGACTGTTGCAGGATAATCTGGAGAAGATCCTTCTGGGAATGATCCATTTTCAACCGGAAACCGTCAGTTCGATGCTCACAGAGAAAAAAATCACAACCTGGAATTATGAGAGCATTTTGCCACCGACAATTGAGGGTTTTGAACGATTCATTCAACCAAAGCAGCCGTTGCGGATTACGAACGGTTCCTATGTAATCATTGATTATGAAAATTTTAATAAAAACAGTAATATGGCAATATATTACAATATCTATCGGGACGATTTCTTTTGCGAGGCGCATGTTAATGGAACGGAAAAAATATTCTATCAATTTGATTCTCATTTATTGGAAGATTTAGAGGAAAAGATTCAGCATAACCTCATTTCATGCTTGCATGAAATCGCAAATTCTGCCGATTTTCAACGACATGATTAAAATTATTATTTATCGTAATAATTGTCAATTCTAAAATAATAATCCTGGACTTTACATTGTGGCTGGAGGTAATTTTTTGCGGATGTTTTCAAAATACCTGACCGATATCAAAGACATAGTTCTCATGGAATCATCGGAACTTTTTCAAAGGGCAGATGCGGTGGCGGAGGAAAATACCCTGAAGGTCCTCAACGCAATGCGGGAACAAAGGATATCTTATGCGCATTTCACCACGACCTCTGGCTATGCCTATGACGATATCGGACGGCAGAAGCTGGATACCCTTTACGCTCAGGTTTTTGGCGCGGAACGCGCTCTGGTACGCACGCAGTTCGTTTCCGGAACGCATGCTTTGGCTGCGGTATTGTTTGGCATCCTGCGACCGGGCGACGAGCTTCTGTCCGCGACGGGCGCGCCTTATGATACCATGCAGACCGTCATTGGATACACGCATCCTTCTAGAGGGTCGCTGAAGGAGTTTGGCGTAAAATACGACGAAATTCCGCTTCGCGAGGGGAGGGTAGACATTGACGCCCTGCGCCAGCGACTGTCCCCGGCTACCAAAATAGTGATGCTCCAACGGTCCCGGGGCTATAGCCATCGGCCTTCTTTGCGTCTGGATGAAATCCGGCAGGTTTGCGTTGCCGTGAAGGAAGTGCGGCCGGATTGTATCTGCTTTGTAGACAATTGTTACGGAGAATTTGTTGATACAGAAGAACCGACACAGGCGGGCGCCGATATCATGGCCGGTTCATTGATCAAGAACCCCGGTGGAGGCCTTGCGCCGACCGGAGGCTATATCGCCGGCCGTAGCGACCTCGTGGAACTGGCTTCATACCGTTTGACGGCACCCGGCATGGGAGATGAGCTGGGCGCTTCTTTGGCCGGAAACCGGCTTCTTTTCGAGGGATTCTTTCTGGCGCCGCATGTTGTTGCCCAAGCGGTCAAAGGATCCGTATTTGCCGCCGGGCTTTTTTCCCGTCTGGGATACCGGGTCGCTCCGCTGGCCGGGGAACCGCGGAACGATGTCATTCAGTCAATCGAATTGGGATCCGCGGAAAAGCTCATTGCATTCTGTCGCGGTCTACAGGCGTTTTCACCGGTCGATTCCTTCGCTGCGCCTGAGCCTTGGGATATGCCCGGTTACGCGGATCAGGTCATCATGGCTGCCGGTACCTTCGTACAAGGCGCGTCCATTGAGCTGAGCGCAGACGGACCGATGCGATCGCCTTTCAGTGTCTATCTGCAGGGCGGCCTGACTTTCGAGCACGCGGTGATTGGCATTATGGGCGCAGCCCAGGCCGTTCTGGACGGTCATTAAGAAGTCCGATAGACATTTCCGGAAAGAAACAAAAGACAGCCCCACAATAACTTCCGATAATTTATACTTATCGGAAGTTATTGTGGGGCTGTTGCGTTTCGCATTAAAAACGAACATGGTTTCTTACAGGACAACACATAGTCATCCGCGTTCTATCCGGATAGCTTTTCCTGAGCCAGGTCCTCAAAGTCAGCGATGCAGGTATCGTCAATCAACGCGTAGATGAAGTCGCCGGATTTAAGGACAAGGCGTCCAGTTGGAATGAGTTCCGATTCTCCGCGCCGTACCTGGACGAGCAGACAATCAGAAGGCCAGTGGATATCGGCGACAGAGCGTCCGTCCAATGCGCTCCCCTCCCCGACGATGAATTCCGTGATTGTGCGGTGATGCGCTTGAATCTGACGAAGTTTCGCCCGGGTGAATAAAAGTCGAGAGAGCAGTGTCTCATAGACAGGCTCGCCGTGAAGCAAATCAGCGGTCAGATAAGCAGTCATGGCGACAAAGACCAACGCCAGCAAATGATGGAAAGAGCCGGTCATTTCTATGATGAGAACGCTTCCCGTAATTGGAGATTTCACGACAGCAGCGAAATACGCAGCCATGCCGTAAACGATGAAGCTGGACGTGAAAGCCTGCTCCGTCAGTCCCAGGAAGACGGCTCCTTTGGCGAAAACCGCCCCGGAAAGTGCTCCTAAGACAAGCATTGGTAAAAAAATGCCGCCGGGAACACCGGACCCGAAGCAAAGCATGGTGAAGACGAATTTCATAACCAGCAACAGGATCAGGAAAGAGGTATTGAAATCCTGCACGATCAGCGTATCGACCAAACGACTGCCACCGCCAAGGACCTCTGGCAGGAAAAAACTGAAAGCAAAGGCCAGGAAGAGCGGAATCAGGAACTTGGCAACGTTTGGTATTGAGAGACGCTTATATGTATCAAGGGAAAAGAACAGTACCCGGTTGAAAAGAACGCCCGAGGCCCCGGCGAAAACGCCGAGAAGGAGCAGTGGGAAGTATTGCTGTCCCGTGAAAACCGGAAGCTCGCCGATCTGAAAGACCGGTGACAGTCCCAAAAAAGCGGCGGCAATGGAAGCCGCACTGACCGCAGCCGCAACTGTCGCCATCAGCACCAACGGAGAAAAGCTCTTTGTCAGCTCTTCCAGGCAGAAGATGACACCGGCCAGCGGCGCGTTGAAAGCAGCTGCAAGTCCGGCACCGGAACCAGCGGTGAGCAGAAACCGTTCCTCTGACCGTGGTCGGCGGCAGAGACGGCTGAACCATTGGCCAGCGCAAGCGCCAAGCTGAACGCTTGGTCCTTCCCGCCCTAACGACATACCGGTGCCGATGCCCAATATTCCGCCGATGAATTTCAGCGCCAGGACACGCTGCGCATTCATCCGGATACGTCCCAGCAAGATTCCCTTGACCTGCGGGATCCCGCTGCCCGAGATCAGCGGCTCCCACTGGAGGAAACGCGCTAAAATCCAGGCAATCAGAAGCAAGAGCACACACCAGGCGAAAAACCCCCAAGGATGTCCGTCCATAAACCAAGCGAAAAGACGCGGCCGGTAAACATCCGTAAGTTCCAGGATGAAGCGGAAGATCGAGATCACCAGGCCGGTAACAATGCCGGTTAAAGCGCCCTCCCAGAAGAGGCGCAGGCGAAAGGCGCGTTCATCAGAAAACATCTGCAGCGCTTTCGCCATTCTGATCCAACGCATTACGCTTTACCCCCGTTTCCGCGTTTTCTTTGGAGCGGGCTCCTCTGGTCAGAGTTTGGCCAGCAATTCCGCTTTTTTCGCATTGAATTCTTCGTCGGTTACTACGCCTTGTTCGCGCAGTTTTCCCAACCGCTCGATGGCATTCAGGATATCCTGTCGTTCGACTGCTTCGGCTTCGGCCTCAATGGTTTCTCCCTCAAACGAAGTGTCCTTTGGCGCGATAGAAATCTTCTTCAGCTTCTGACATTCCTCGGTATCGCAGGTTACCAGAAATTCTTCACCCGAGTCGAGTTTGCAAGCGCAGCAAAGCTCCTTACTGTTTCCACCGAGCACGATTCCCGCCAATAGCCCTACGGGGCCGAGGGCAATCGCGCCCAGCGTCCCCCACCCCGCTTTGCCCAGGACGCTATACTTGTTTTCTTCTGTGATCTGTTCCACCGCGACGAGATGTTCTTTCAGCGGAATCTTCCTCGATTTCAGGAATCCTTCGGGGATGTTGAGCGTGTAAGAACCCAGGAATGACGTGATTTCAGCGCCCTTTGGCAAAGAACCTTCCAATACTTTCATGATCGCTTCCTCCTCCGCAAAGTTTACAATTCAGGGGATTTCAATGAAAAAAGGCGGAAAAGCCTTCTTTTTCAATAAAAACTGTTGTAATAACGAACATTTATATGCTATACTTATGAACAACAAAGCTTTCCAAAACAAATACACGGTATTGAGGTGGTATTCATGGGACGTCGTAACCAGACAGCCGCGCAACGGCAGGAAAGCATCTATAAGTTCATTAAGGCGTTCTTGACCGAACGCGGCTATCCGCCTTCGGTGCGCGAGATTGGTCAGGCAGTTGGATTGCGCTCGAGTTCCACGGTACATTCCTATCTGGATATGCTTGAAGCCAGAGGTATGATTCGCCGCGATCCCGCCAAGCCCCGGGCCATTGACCTCCTGGAGGAGAAGCCCTGGAGCCGGACGGTAAATGTCCCGCTGATTGGGACGATTGCTGCCGGTGTTCCCATCTCCGCGGAGGAAAACATCGAGGATGTCTATACGTTTCCCGCCGGCCTTTTGGGAACCCGTGACGACACGTTCATGCTCCGCGTTCAGGGTGACAGTATGATCAAAATCGGGATTCTGAATGGAGATTATATCATCGCCCAGCAGCGGGATACCGCCTCAGACGGCGAAATTGTTGTAGCGTTGGTGGACGGCGAGACAGCGACGGTCAAGCGTTTCTATCAGGAAAAGGATTGCATTCGCCTGCAACCGGAAAATGACAGCATGGAACCGTTCTATGAAAAGGACGTCAAGATCCTGGGCAAAGTCGTAGGCGTTTACCGGCAGATTTGACGGCCTTCGCGGTCTTTTTCCGGTACGCTGATACCTGCGTTTTCATATTTCCGTTTATCGATAAACCACCACGGCTCTTGTGGTGGTTTATTCGTTTTATTCCGGATTGTCAACATACAGGACGTTGTTTGGCCTCTCAGTCAAACGCAAGCAAGAAAGAAGGTGCCCTTTATGCAGTTTCAGCTCCCCCAGGTCTATTTCAGCAAGATTATGCGGGCAATTGTAGAATTCGATATGATTCAGGAGGGTGACCGCATCCTGATTGGACTTTCCGGTGGCAAGGACAGTCTTTTGCTTTCCTATGCGCTGGCCATGATGCGGGAACGGCTGAAAAAGCGGTTCTCACTATGCGCCTTTACCCTCGATCTAATGTTTGACAGGCATTTTGATACGGATGCACTGGAAAGGTTTTGCCAGCGGCTTCGGATTCCCTATCATAGCCAAGCGACGGATATCGCCGCCATCATTCGGGAAAATCCGAATCGAAGCGCCTGTTTCACTTGCGCGTTTTTCCGGCGCGGCGCCATCAATCGCATGGCGAAGAATCTCCAATGCAATAAGATTGCCTATGCCCATCATAACGACGATGCGGTGGAAACGCTTCTGATGGGGCTTTTCCATTCCGGACAGATTTCGACTTTCCTGCCTAAAACCTATCTGAGCCGGACCGGGCTTACCGTCATCCGGCCACTGATCTACCTGCGGGAGGATGAGATTCGGCAGGCTGAGCAGTACCATGGCATGACGCCGATTGCCTCCCCCTGTCCTTACAACGGGAAAACGGCCCGGCAGGCGGTCAAGGAGTTGATTCGCCGGCTCAGCAGGGAGAATCCCCTGCTCTATCCTCACCTGGCTGCCGCGTTGCGGGAAAACAACGTAGGCGAACTCTGGCCGGCTGCGAAACAGCGCGCCGAGATGGCGGACGTTTACCGGCAGTATATGAAAAAGCCGTCATGAATCGTCCGGCATCATCGCGATATCACGGATTTGGGTATCGTAATTGAGATCGCTGAATATTCGCGGCCTTTCGGCGTCGAAATCCGAATTGACGATGCTTTTCTCCGGTTGGAAATCTTCGGTCTTGATATCCGTAAGATCAAGGATTGTATGGATCAGATCATCTGTCATATATGGGCGGTCCTCCGCCGCCCTTAGGGATGCCCATTTGCCCGGGTATTTCTCCCGGAAGGCTTTTGACGCCCAAACAATCATCGGTATTTCGATCATGTGGCGGTTGGGGTTTTCCTCGATATGGCCGGCAATATTTCCTTCGTCGTAAACCGCTTCCCCATGGTCCGGAATATAGAGGACGAGCGCCTCGTCATCACGGAACCGGTCAATGATACTGCTCACGATATAATCGTTATAGTACAGGGCGTTGTCATACTGCGCCACGATTTCCCGGTAACGCTCGGAAACATCAAGCTGGATATCGTCTTTGGTGAATTTGTTGAACCGATAAGGAAATCGGTTATAATAGAGCCCATGTCCGCCCATCAGGTGGAGGACATAAAAATTCTTGCCGGCAGCATGTTCCGCCTTCGCCTCGTCCAGCAACGGGAAAAGCTCCTCGTCCAGCGTGCCATTGTCTTCCTGAGAATCGCGGATGCGGGTGAAACGATGCCAATTGCTGTGATTCGCGTATATTTGTGCTACGTTGCCCCAGATGCCGGAGCTTTCCTGATTGGAAAGCCAGAAAGTCTTATAACCGGCGGCATTCATGATGTCAATCAGATTATGGTACTCATACCATGGTTTTTCCGACTCGTGGTCACAAAAGGTGAACAGTTCACTGAGGACAGCGATTGTCGTAGAGTGAGGACTGATGACATCACGGAAAACGCAGATATCGCCTCGCTGCGCAAGCGCATCCAGATGGGGCGTGTTGGGCAGATAATATCCGTAAAGATGCATGTGGTTACGGTTCGTCGATTCCCCGAGGATAAAGACGATATTTTTGATCTTGCTGCGGTTTTCCGTTAGATTGACGTTCGGATCGACCATCGAGGCCAATCGGTGATACGCCTCAATATTCTCGATGGCGGTGGCCGTAGCGCGACAGGTACGTTGCCAAGGCACCAGTTCCGTCAGGATGAATTCCGTATCGACTGTAAACGCGGGAATGGCGGTGACAATGACAGCGAGTAACCCCGCCAGCAAGAGACGGTTTTGCCATTTTTCCGAAAGGGGGATTCGTTCCCAGGGCCTTTTTTTCCAGAGAAAGTAAAGCCCTGCCAGGAGA
>JAEEGN010000029.1 GCA_016280345.1 Selenomonadaceae bacterium
GCTACGCCTCCAATTCCTCCGCCATGGAAATCAACCACGTAAAAATGACCCTGTTCAACCGCGCCCCCAGGGGCATGATCCTGGACACCGAAATTTTGGCCCGGGCCCCCATGCGCATGCTGTGGGCGGGCCTTGGCGACATGGCGGCCAAGTATATCGCCCTGTGCGAATGGCGCATGAGCCATATCGTCACCGGCGAATATTACTGCGAAGCCGTAGCCCGGCTTATGCGGGCGGCGCTGAAACGGGTGGTGGACGCGGCGGCGGGCATCCCGGAGAGGAAGCCCGAGGCCATTCAGTCCATCGCCGAAGGGCTGGTGATCTCCGGCATCGCCATGGCCTACGCGGAGATTTCCCGCCCCGCCTCAGGCACGGAGCATTATTTCAGCCATATGTGGGAAATGATGGCCCTGGAACGCAATCAGCCCTACGACCTGCACGGTGTTCAGGTGGGCATCGGCACGGCCATGATGCTTAAGCTGTACCGCAAATTCAGAACGATCATCCCGGACCGGGAAAAAGCCGCCGCTTACTGGCAGGCCATGACCCCCGAAAAGTGGGAGGCGCAGATCAGGCGCATTTTCGGCAGGACCGCCCCGGAAATCATCGAAATGGAGCGCAGGGGAAAGAAGAACGACCCCGCCGCCCACGAGGAGCGCCTGGACCGCATCATCGGCCATTGGGACGATATTTTAGCCGCCGTCAACGAAGAACTGCCCGACGAAAAGGCCCTGCTTTCCCTCATGGAAAGCACCGGCATGCCGGTAAAGCCCTCCCAGATTGGCATGTCCGTGGAGGATACTGTGAACGCCTTCGTGGGGGCCCGGGACGCCCGGATGAAATATATGTGCTGCTCCCTGCTGTGGGACCTGGGCCTGACGGACGAATTCGCGGCGTATCTGGCGGAAGCGGCGGAGGAATAAGGCGTGAAGATCATCGCCCGGATATGGAACGGTTTTTCCTCCAAGTTCGGCATCCCCCGGCAGAGCGGGCTGGCCCCCTCCGCCCTGTCCCGGGTGGTGTTCGAGCCGGAATTCCGCAATCCCGACGCCCTGCGGGGCCTGGAGGATTTTTCCCATTTATGGCTGATTTGGGAATTTTCCGAAGCAAAGCGGGAAGCATGGTCCCCCACCGTGCGCCCGCCGCGCTTAGGGGGCAATACCCGCATGGGGGTGTTCGCCACCCGGTCCCCCTTCCGGCCCAATCCCATCGGCCTTTCCTGCGTAGAGCTAGTTGAAATCCAATGGCATGCCGAGGACGGCCCGGCGCTGATCGTATCCGGGGCCGACCTGATGAACGGCACGCCCATTTTCGATATCAAGCCCTATCTGCCTTACGCCGACAGCCGCCCCGAAGCGAAGGGCGGCTTCGCGGCTGGGGAATGGGAACGGCTGCTGACGGTGGACTGCCCGCCGGAGCTGCTTTGCCGCATCCCCGAAGCCCAGCGCCGGGCCGTGCTGGAAATCCTTTCTCAGGACCCCCGCCCCTCTTACCAGAAGGACCCGGACCGGGTGTACGGCATGGCCTATGGCGGCATGGATATCCGCTTTTCCGTTAGGGAAAACGTGCTGACGGTAAAAGAAGTTGTAAAAAAAGAACGGTGAGCGTAAGGCTTGCCGTTCTTTTCATGGTACGCCCGCCATGGGCAATAGCTTGGTGGTGAAAGTCCACTACACGCTTGGTAGTAGGAAGTGTTAGCCGAACGGCAAGGGTGTCCATCGTGAGGTGGAATCTGAAGGAAGCCGCAGGCAAAGTTCCGAGCCGACGAACAGAAATCGCATACAAGGCGGGGCAGAGCGGACGAGGCTGCAACACAAGTCGAAGTCCTATACTACCCGGACTCTGTCACGTAAATGCGGCGGCTACATGGAATGAAGGCTATTGCACCTTATGCGGGGAGGTCTGTGGGGAACGCGGCGCAAGCCGTAACCCATGTCGCAAGGCATGGCTGAGCCCACAGAAGTCAGTCTGGGCCATAGTACCAGAGAAGTCGGTGAAAGCCGACGGAGGAAAGGGCCCGGCGGTTGCTGGAGATACAGCATGTCAGGAATTGGGCGTGTTGAAAGCAGTTGCTCATGAGAGGATGTCTGCCAGAGGATAGGTGAGTGACCGAAGGTATGGCAGAATCGCGGAGCGTTCCGATTTCCGACCAAACGTGCTGTCAAGTGCCAGCAACTGAACCGCCGCTTGCGGGACCGCATGAGCGGTGGTGTGGGAGGACGGGGGTTAGTCACCCCCTCCTACCCGATTTGATGCGAATTGCATTTCATATTCTAAATTGTCGCAGACACCTTGTCCTTTCAAATCACCACGGCATATTTCGTAAGCGCCCGGAATCAGCGGCTTCCGGGGAATGCTTTGTGGAGCGAAGCGCCAAGTTTCGAGCAATTTTTAAGCGTACGGATCCGAAGGTGTACAAGTGTACTCCGAGAGGTCCGTACGCTTAAAGCGATTTGCCGTAGCAATTGCCAACGGCACCTTATTATAATTATTCACACGGCAAACCGCGCAAAGAGCCGAAAATCGGCGCTTCGCTAGAATCGGCCGCCACCGCCGCCATGACTGACCCCGCTCGAGCCGTAGCTGTGCCCGCCGCCGGAGTAGCCGCCGCGCGAGCCGCCTGACGAACTCGTGTCAACGTGCCGTACGCTGGTTGTGGACTTCTTGACGAAAACTTCCTTCTTGTCGCGGATGGCCTTCCCGTCGATGTAGTGCGTTCCCGCCACAGTCGTGATCTTCGGGTCCCTGTCTTTGGTGACGGAGGACGCGCGGATTAGAGCGAAGAGGGAGGCGAGGATGCCGATGAAGACGTACTTCCCGGTGCTGAGCGGGTAGTGGCCGAGGGCGAGCCGGACGCGCAGGTAGCGGATGAACTTGTTGATCGCGCCTTCGTAGTTGCCGAGGGCCATGCGGGTCGAGATCGCGCTGTAGAGCTTGCTGATCTTGGAGTCGAGCTTCGTGGCGGACTTGCCGCTGGTGGCGATCGTGAAGTCGCGGTCGCTCGGGTTGTTCGAGATGACCAGCAGGATGCCGCTGTACTCGTCGCCCTGGCCGTAGCCGTTGTAGATCATGTAGTCGTCGGCGTAGTTCGAGAGGTCGTAGTCGCGGCCGTACATGCCGTGGTTTGCGGCAACGACGGTTTCACGTCCGTAGTCGGCGGGGCTGAAGTTGGTGACCGTGAGGATCGCCACGTCCTGCTTGCGGTTTTTGGAGAGCCTTTCGAGCTTCTTCGTGATCTTGGCCTCGTAGGCGTCGGGAAGGATGCCGGCGCTGTCGATGACGCGGGGCAGGTTCTCGCCGTGGAAGCGGGTGAACGAACTCTGGTACTTGCCTTTTTCCATCGCGTAAACGAGCGAGAGGTACTCGGGAACGAGCTTCAGCTTGTTCTTGTCGGAATCGGTGTCGATAAAGGTCTTGGCCTCGCCTTTTTTGTTGAATCTAAAGTTGGCGGCGCTGCCGGACTCGAAGCAGCCGACCGTGAAGTCGGTACCGCTCTTCGTGAATACGATGGCGACGCCGGATTTGTCGTAGCCGCTGCCGCAGCCGTTGTAGTTGAAGTAGTCGGCGGCATAGTCGTCGGCGGAGTAGCCCGATCCGCGTTCATTGTAGAAGGCGGCGCATTCGGCTCCGAAAACGTCCGGGGTGATCGTGCCGGCGGTGATGAGAATGCAATCCGACGCGTTCGAGTTGCTGACGTCGGCGAGCGCCTTCTCGATTTCGGCCTTTGTGGCGGCGTCGAGAATTCCCGCGTCGTCGAAAACGTGGTCGGACGACGTTCTGGAGCGGTCACCGAACTGATATTTGTGGGTGGCGGCGGCCTTGCGGGCGATGTCGTAGCAGTACTCAAGGTAGCTGTCGACCGCGTCCTCGTACCTGCCGTCGGAAAGCAGCGGCTGAACCAGGTACTTGAGAGTCGTGATCTCGTCCTCGAAAAGCCCCTTGGCCTCGCC
>JAEEGN010000252.1 GCA_016280345.1 Selenomonadaceae bacterium
ATTTCTTCCGGTCGATGCACCGATGGGGGATACCGGCCTTTTCCGCCCGGGTGAGGGCCATGACGCCGGGTTTGTCCGTCAGTACCACGCCTACCGGCGCCGGGATCTGGCCGCTGTCCACGGCGGCCAGAATGGATTGGAGGTTTGTCCCCCGCCCGGAGCAGAGGACGCCGATGATCGGTTTCTCAGCCATGGAAAACCCCGCCTTTGATGGTGACTTGATGGGGGCCGCGGGTCACGCGGCCGATGGTACAGACGGTCTCGCCCTTTTCCGCCAGATGGGAGCGGATGGCCGCCGCGTCTTCCGGAGCAACGATGAGCAGCATGCCGATGCCCATGTTGAAGGTGCGGTACATTTCCGGCCAGTCCACGTTGCCCCAGCCCTGCAACAGGCGGAAGATGGGCGGCATTTCCCAGGCGCCAGCGTCGATCTCGCAGCCCATGTCCTCCGGCAGGGCCCGGGGAATATTGTCATAGAAACCGCCGCCGGTGATGTGGGCCATGCCGTGCAGACGGAACTGCCCGATGAGAGGCAGGCAAACCCGGGGGTAAAGGCGCGTCGGCGTCAGCAGTTCTTCGCCCAACGTCTTTTCACCGAGTTCCGGCAGTTTTTCCGCGCCGGTGAAACCCTTCACGTCGAAGACGATTTTCCGCACCAGCGAGAAGCCGTTGGAGTGGAGGCCCGAGGAGGGGAGGCCCAGCAGGATGTCGCCGTCCTTCACCCGTTCGCTGGTGATGATTTCGGACTTTTCCACCACGCCGACGCAGAAGCCGGCGATGTCGTACTCGCCCTCGGGATAGAAGCCGTTCATCTCGGCGGTCTCACCGCCAATCAAAGCGCAGCCCGACTCCCGGCAGGCGGCGGCGACACCTTTGACGATGGCGGCCACCTGCCGGGGCAGGAGCTTGCCCACCGCCAGGTAGTCGAGGAAAAAGAGCGGCTCGGCACCCTGTACCAGAATGTCGTTCACGCACATGGCTACAGCGTCCTGGCCGATGGTGTCGTGCTTGTCCAGCAGGAACGCCAGCTTCAGCTTCGTGCCGACGCCGTCGGTACCGGAAACCAGCACCGGCTCTTTGTATTTCGCGGCATTGAGCGCGAAGAGTCCGCCGAAGCCGCCGAGGTCGCCGAGGACCTCCGGGCGATACGTCGCCCGCACGCTGTCCTTGATGAGCTGCACCGAGTAATTTCCGGCGTCAATATCGACGCCGGCGTCACGATAGGTGAGTTTTTTGTCCATGGTTGCCTCCCGGGTCGCGGCGGGGCTGCTTGCCCGGCGCCGCTTCGTATGGATGAGCGTGCCGTTCCGTCTGTCTGGTCGTTCAGCCCTTGGGGCGCCGTTGCTCGAAGACGTACTTGCCCGCGCTGTCGGGGACTTCGCCTCTTTCGATGGGATAGTCGCTGTTGAAGCAGGCGTAACACATATGACTGGGGTCGACGGCGGTCATGGCTGCCTTCAGGCCCTCCAGCGACAGGAAGTGCAGGGCGTCGGCCCCGATGTACTGGCGAATTTCCTCCACCGATTTTGAGGCGGCGATGAGTTCCTTGCGGACTGAGGTGTCGATACCGTAGTAACAAGGGTATCCGATGGGAGGGGAGCTCACGCACATCTTGACCTCTTTCGCCCCGGCGGCTTGCAGCATTTTGACAATCTTGCCACTGGTGGTGCCGCGGACGATGGAGTCGTCCACCATGATAACGGATTTCCCCTCGACGGCGGACCGGATGGCGTTGAGTTTGAGCTTCACTGCCGTGTCCCGCTTCTTCTGTGTCGGCTGGATGAAGGTCCGTCCGATGTAGCGGTTTTTCATCAGTCCCTCGCAGAAGGGAATGCCGGATTCAAAGGAGAAGCCGGTGGCCGCTGTGGTGCCGGAGTCCGGCACGGAGATGACGATGTCGCCCGTATAGCCGCTTTCCCGCGCCAGGATACGCCCCATCATGAAGCGGGCCGCGTGGACACTTTGCCCGTCAATGACGGAGTCGGGCCGCGCGAAGTAGATGTGCTCGAAGATACAGGCAGAGAGTTTGGCTTTCGGCGCGAAGTGAATGGATTCCACGCCCTGGTCGCTGATGACGACCATCTCGCCCGGCTCGATGTCGCGCACGAATTCGGCCCCGATGACGTCGAGACCGCAGCTTTCCGAGGACAGCACCCAGCCGTTTTCAAGTTTCCCCAGACAGAGCGGGCGGAAACCGTGCGGATCCCTTGCCCCGATGAGCTTCGTCTCCGTCATCAGCGTCACGCAGTACGCGCCTTTCACCTGGAGCAGACTGTCGGCCAGCCGGTCCTCGATTGTCTCCTTGCGGGAGCGGGCGATGAGGTTCAGGATGACCTCGGTGTCGATGGAGGTCTGGAAAATGGTACCGTTCTGCTCCATCTGATGGCGGATTTCCGCCGCGTTCGTGAGGTTGCCGTTATGGGCGAGGCTGATTTTGCCGCCGGCGTAGTTCACGATCAAGGGCTGGGTATTGATGAGCAGGCTCGAACCGGTTGTGGAATAGCGCACATGACCGATGGCGATGTGCTGGTTTTCCATGTGGGGCACTTGATGGCGGAAGACCTCGTTGACGAGCCCCATGCCCCGTGAGACGTCCATCCAGGCCCCGTCGGTCACGGCGATGCCCGCGGACTCCTGCCCCCGGTGCTGCAGCGCATACAGCCCCAGATAGGTCAGCGTCGTCACGTCCTCCTCGTGGGAAAAGACGCCATAGACGCCGCATTCTTCCTTCCATTTTCCACCTAAGATATCCGACATATCAGCGTTCTTCCCCCGTCAGCCGGCGCAGCATTTCCTTGTAAGCGCCTTCCACGTTGCCGAGATCGCGGCGGAACCGGTCCTTGTCCAGCTTCTCGTGGGTATCGCTGTCCCAGAAGCGGCAATTGTCCGGCGAGATCTCGTCGCCGAGGACGATTTCCCCGTTCAAACGGCCGAATTCCAGCTTGAAGTCGATGAGATCGACTTTCTTCTGCTTGAGGAAATCCTTCAGGATGGCGTTGATCCTGAGGCCCGTACGCTCGATGGCGGCGACTTCTTCCGGCGTCGCCAGCTTCAGCACCTGGATATGATAATGGTTCAGCATCGGGTCGCCGAGTTCGTCGCTCTTGTAGTAAAGCTCCACGATGGGTTCGGCGAGCGGCGTTCCCTCGGCCAGGCCCAGGCGCTGGGCCAAGCTCCCCGCGGCCACGTTCCGCATGACGACTTCCAAAGGAATCATGTCGAGCTTCTTCACCAGCATCTCCCGATCGCTGGGCATGCTGACGTAGTGCGTCTTGATGCCTTCCTTCTCCAGGAGGCCGAAGAAGAACGCCGTCATCTTGTTGTTCATGATGCCCTTCTCGGCGATGGTGCCTTTCTTCGCGCCGTTGCCGGCGGTGGCGTCGTCCTTGTAATAGACCAACAGCTCGTCCGGCTTTTCCGCCTCGTACATGATCTTTGCCTTGCCCTCGTAAAGTGCTTTCTTATCGCTCATAATCCTCTGTCCCTCCGTTTTCTCTTTCCTTCATTTCTCAAGTTGGGCCAATACCCGGGCACCCTTCTGCTCGACTTCTTCGGCCAGTTTCGCGCGGTAGTCCCGGAGCTTTTTCGCGAGCGCTTCGTCCGCCAGCGCCAGAATCTCCAACGCGAACAAGGCGGCGTTCTTGGCCCCGTTGATGGCCATGGTGCCCACCGGAACGCCGGATGGCATTTGCACTGTGGACAGAAGCGCGTCAAGGCCGTTCATCGGCGAAGCGTTGATGGGGACGCCGATGACCGGCAGTATCGTATGGCTCGCCGCAACGCCCGCCAGATGGGCCGCGCCGCCGGCGGCCGCAATGATGAGGCGGACGTCCCGCTTCGCGGCGGTCGAGACAAGCTCTTCCACCTTTGCCGGGGTGCGGTGCGCCGAGGCGACCGTGACCTCCCCTTCCACTCCGAATTGCCGCAGCGTCTCCACCGCCGGCTTCATGATTGGCCAGTCGGAATCGCTGCCGATAAGGATCGCTACCTTCATGCCCGTCATCTCCCGCAAGTTTTTTTCATGGAAGAAGATTCTCCCATATAATGATAGCGAATGAAACCGCCCCTGTCAAACAAAAGCCAAAAGAAAACATACGAAAGATTCCGGAGGCATTTTCCCCAATACATTGGAAGCAGGGTTCTTTTTTTGTCATCGGGAAAAACATGGCAGGATTTTTATATGATAACGACGAATAGTCTTCTTTATGATATAATCAGGAAAGGTTGTTTTTCGTTTCTGACCGTTTCTGAAAGGCGGTGCGATAGAGTGGGATTCCTGCGCTTATTCATGATGGGGTTGCTGCTGGCCCTGAGCCTTATTCCGTGTCCGGCGGTTGCTACCGGACGGCGCGACGTGGTACGCGTCGGCTATGTTGAAGCCCCGGAATATCTGACCCGGGATACGGACGGTCAGTACAGCGGCGTCGTGTATGACTATCTGGAAACGCTGGCAGTCTATGCCGGTCTCCAGTTGGAGTATGTCTCCGGTACAACGGAGGAGTGCATCGAGCGGCTGACGCTGGGCTCGGTGGATATGCTGGCGGACGTGGTCGCCGATCAGCTCATGACCGATCCTGACTTCATTCATTCCAGCCTGGCCGCAGCCCGCACGACGACGTTCCTGATGCTCGACGACGGCGATGACGACAGCGGCTCCTGGATGCCGCCCTCCATGCGCATCGGCTACCTCGCGCCCATCCATTCACCGGGCCGTATCACCAGTGCGCTGGAGCAGCGTGGCATCAAGAAGGAACGCTTCACGCTGATTCCGTATTATGACGAAGCGTTCCTGCGCAGCGACTACCGCGCCAGCATCATCGACGGCCAGATCGTCGACGCCATGGATACTACCGGCAAGGCACCCACTGGCTTTTCTCTGTTCACGGACAACATCTACCTCACGATGCGTCGGGATCATGTCGCCCTTCTGCATCGTCTTGACCAGGCGGCGGAGGAGATTTTCCTCGCGAGTCCGCGGTTCCGGGAACAGCTTCAGGCCCGCCACTTCCAGTCGGGGGCACCGCTGCTCCTGACGCCGGCGGAACGCGAATACCTTCAGGACAAAGGCGTCATCCTGACGGCCTCTACGCCGGGACAGCCGCCGTATTCCTATTTCCAGGACGGCCATCATCTGGGCGTTCTTGAGGATATCCTGCAGCTCATGTCGCTTGACCTCGGGCTTACCTTCACGTCCCGGGATTATTCGAGCAATGAGGAGATGCTGGAGGCCTTGCGGAAGGGCCGGGTGGAGTTGGTCACGGATTTCTGTGCCGATTACAACTGGGCGCACCAGAAGAACGCCGACCTCAGCCACGCCTATCTGACGATGAATTACATCGCGCTCTCCCGCTCCGGCAGCAATCTGGAGGACGCGCCCCGTATTGCTTGCCCCAGGGGCTTCTACTATGTACAGGAGTTCGTGGAGAAGAATTACAACAAGGAGCAACTGCAATACTACGATTCCATCCGGGACTGCATTGCCGCGGTCAGCGAGGGCAAGGCCGATCTGACCTTCATCAATACCATGACGGCTCAGCACGAGCTCTTGCAGGCATCGTATCCCAATATCAGCACCAACAACCACGTGGTGTTCTCCCATGACGTTTCCATGGCGGTGAGCGCCAACGCCGATCCCACGTTGATCCGCATCCTGAACAAGGAAATCGCTCATCTGGGGCAGACGAAGATCAACGAAATCGTCAGCCGGCACATCTTCAGCATCCGTCGGCACCAGACATTGCGGACGTATCTCCAGAATAACCCGATTGAATCCATCAGCATCATCGCCATCGTTTCCGCCATTATCATCGGCTTCATGCTGAACGCCTATCGCACCGCCAAGAAGAACGAGCGGAAGATTTACGATCTCACCTATCTCGACCGCACTACCAAGATGCAGAACTACAACTGGTTCACCGAGAACGTGCCACCGTTGATCGGAAGCGCGGGGCAGGCCCGGACGGCGGGGCGTCTCTACATCATGGCGCTCTTCCCGCAGCATTGGGATATCCTGGCCGCGACCCACGGCCACAGTAAGCTCTACTTGGGGATCAAGAAGCTGTTTGACCGCCTGCAGGAAAAGCACGACTGGATTCGGGCGGTATCCATGGCTTCCGGCTTCTCGAAGATGCACGCCTTTATCGAGCTGCCGCCGGAGTTCTCGCCGGAGGACGCGGCGAGAATCATCATGGGAGACGTCACGGTGGCCGACATCGGCGACTTGTCTGTCCACGTGGAGTACCACGCCGGCCTTTGCCAGGTGCCGCCGGAAGGCGAGATCAACCTGCCGGAGCTCATGAACAACGCCGAGACAGCGGAACGCGAGGCAGACGAGTCCGGGAACAGCGTCGGCATCTACGATGACAGGGTACGTGAGAAGTTGGCCCGCGTGAAGCGCATCGAGGATCTCATGCATCCGGCGCTGGAGCGCGAGGAGTTCCAGATCTGGCTCCAGCCGAAATACGACATTGAATCCCAGAAAATCGTCGGGGCGGAGACTCTGGTGCGCTGGCAGAGCGAGGAGCTGGGCTTCATGATGCCCGGCCAGTTCATCGAGCTGTTCGAGCAGAACGGCTTCATCGTCAACTTCGATTACTATATGCTGGAGCACACCTGTCAGTTGCAGCGTCAGCGTCTGGACCAGGGGCTCAAGGTCGTGCCCATCTCGGTCAACCAGTCCGGCCTTCATATGCGTGAGGAAGGCTATCTCACCAAGATGCAGGCCATCGTCGATAAATACCAGCTGCCGCCGGGCGTCATCGAGCTGGAGCTCACGGAGACCGCTTTCGTCGATTTCGAGACGAAGGAAGCTCAGGGCAGCGCCATCGATATCGTCAACGCTTTGCATGACATGGGCTTTACCATGTCGATGGACGATTTCGGTACCGGCTATTCCTCCATCGCCATGCTCCAGACACTGCCAATGGACGTCATGAAGATCGATCGCTCCCTGCTTCTGTCGGCGGAAAAGGCCCCGCGGGCTCAGGAAATCCTCCAGGTCGTCATCGAGCTCGGCCAGCGGCTCAAGATGAAAGTACTCTGCGAAGGTATCGAGACGAAGGAGCAGGAAGCGCTGCTGCTCTCTCTGGGCTGCCATATCGGTCAGGGCTTCCTGTTCGGCAAGCCCGTTGTCGATACGGAGTTCTGCGTCCGCCTGGACAACGGAGATTGAACGAACAGGAGACGGAACGGGCATGGGGCCGGCGTCTCGCCGGATCCGGTTTGCCACTGCATCCGGGCGGCGCCGACCTCCTTGACAATCCCCGGAAAAACCAATACAATACTATCAATGCTTCGGGAGAGGTGTCCGAGTGGTTTAAGGAGCTGGTCTTGAAAACCAGTGATGCTTTACGGCACCGTGGGTTCGAATCCCACCCTCTCCGCCATTTTTGACAAGAAAAAGCCTGCCGTTTTCACGCGGCAGGCTTTCGTGCGTTGTGCGCCCGGCGGCGCACGTTTCTAACCGGTGAAAGTCCGGAGTCTGCCCGGCGAAACAGTCCGGTGGACTGTTTCGGGGAAAGACATAGACGGACACCAGGGGTGTCCATCGCGATGTGGAATCGGAAGGAAGGTGCAGGCAACCCTCTGGCCTGACGAACCTTGAAGGACTGGCTTCGCGTCGCCCTAAAGGACTAGCTTCGCGTCGCCCTAAAGGACTAGCTTCGCGTCGCCCTAAAGGACTAGCTTCGCGTCGCCCTA
>JAEEGN010000253.1 GCA_016280345.1 Selenomonadaceae bacterium
CGTCAAAAAAAGGCTCACATCTCTTTTTGCCTTTCAGGAACTGACGAAAAATGCTGTAGATATTCCCGGCGATGCGGTTGTGCTCTACCGCCGGGCTGGGGGACATCAACACGGTTTTCCCGGCAATTTTTTCCGCCCGGGGTTCGTCCCGGTAAGCCAGCGCTTCATTCATCGCAATGCCCCCTCGTATGCAAGACGGACCTGTCGGTCTGCATGGTTTCTTACCCCTTCAGCCACTGGGCGGCGTCGATGGCGTGGTAAGTGATGATGATACCGGCGCCGGCGCGCTTCATACTCGTCAGCGTCTCCAGCACGATGCGCTTTTCGTCGATCCAGCCGTTGGCGGCCGCCGCCTTGACCATCGCGTACTCGCCGCTGACGTTATAGACGGCCACCGGCAAATCGATGCGGTCCCGCACCCGCCGCACGATGTCGAGATAGGCCAGGGCCGGCTTCACCATGATGATGTCGGCCCCCTCGGCGATGTCGAGGGCGACTTCTTTCATCGCCTCGTGGGCGTTGGCCGGGTCCATCTGGTAGCCCCGGCGGTCGCCGAACTGCGGCGCCGAGTCGGCGGCGTCCCGGAAGGGGCCGTAGTAGCCCGAGGCGTACTTCACGGCGTAGGACATGATGGACACGTTTTGCAGATTGTGCTCGTCCAGCGCGGCGCGGATGGCCGCCACCCGGCCGTCCATCATATCCGACGGGGCGATGATGTCCGCCCCCGCCTCGGCCTGGCTCACCGCCACCTTCTGCAGGAGAGGCAGCGTGGCGTCGTTGTCCACCATCTGGCCGCAGAGCTTGCCGCAGTGGCCGTGAGACGTGTATTGGCAAAGGCAGACGTCGCCCACGATGACCAGCTCCGGCACCGCCTTCTTGATGGCGGCGATGGCCCGCTGCACCGGGCTCGCCATGTCCCAGGCGGCGGAGCCTTCCTCGTCCTTGTACTCCGGCAGGCCGAAGATTTCCACCGACGGGATGCCGAGATCGTACACCTTTTTTGCCAGTTCCGTCGCCTTGTCAACCGTCAGGCGGCTGCACCCCGGCATGCTGGGAATCGGCTCCTCCCGGTTCTCTCCCGGAATTACGAAAATCGGATAGATGAAATCCTTTACCGAAAGCGAAGTCTCCCGCACCATGGCCCGCACGCCCTCGGAAATCCGCAGGCGGCGCGGCCGGATTTTCTGCTCGAACATGGTCAGCCAATCCTCCCGTCAGCGCAAAATATTCTCTACGGCCTCGATCAGGCCGTCGATCGTGTATTCCTTCGCCACCGCCGCCGGCTTCGCGCCCAGCTCCTCGCAGGTGGCCGCCGTCACCGGCCCGATGGCGACGACTTTCGTATTCTTCAGCAGACCGGCGTCGCCGATCAGTCCCGCCAGGTTTTTCACCGTCGAGGAACTGGCGAAGGTCGCCGCGTCGATCTCCCCGGCGGCCAGCATCTCCTTCACCTGCGTAGCGTCCTCTTCCGCCGGCAGCGTCCGATAGACCGGCGCCACGTCGACGATGGCACCGTACTCCCGCAGATTCTCCGACAGCACCTCCCGTGCCTCCTGCGCCCGCGGCACCAGCACCCGCTCGCCCGGCGCCAGTTGCCCGCGCAGGGCCTCGATCATCCCCTCGGCCCGGAACTCGTCGGGCACCACGTCGGCCACCAGCCCGTACCGCCGCAGCCGCGCCGCCGTCGCCTTGCCGATGGCGGCGAAAAACGTCCGCGCCAGATCCCGGGCGTCCTTCCCCGCCGCCAACAGCCGGTCGAAGAAGCGATCCACGCCGTTGACGCTGGTGAATAGGATCCAGTCGTAGGAAGCGATCAGGCTGATGGCCGCGTCCACCGCCTCGTAGTGGTCCGACGGCTCGGCGAAGCGGATCGCCGGCAGCTCCACCACCCGCGCCCCCCGCGCCTCCAGCCCGGCGACGAGCTGCGACGCCTGGCTGCGGGCCCGCGTCACCAGCACCGTCTTGCCGAACAGCGGCTTCTTTTCCCTGTTCTCGAACCAGGCGAGCTGCTGCCGCAGTTTCACCACGTCGCCCACGACGAAAATCGCCGGCGGCGTGAGCCCCGCCTTCTTCACGTCCTCCGCCGCGTCGCCCACGGTGGTCACGAGCGTCTCCTGCTCCGGCTTCGTGCCCCAGCGGATGACCGCCGCCGGCGTCGCGGCGGGCCGGCCGTTCTCGATGAGCTTCTGCGTGATAGAGGCGAGATTCGCCACCCCCATCAGGAACACCAGCGTGTCAACCCCCGTCGCCAGCTTGTCCCAGCGCATATTCGAGCCGCCCTTCGTGGGGTCCTCGTGGCCCGTAATCACCGCGAACGACGTCGCCACCGCCCGGTGCGTCACCGGAATGCCGGCGTAGGCGGGCACCGAGATCGCCGACGTCACGCCGGGCACGATCTCGAAGGGCACGCCGTTCTCCTGCAGCAGCAGCGCTTCCTCGCCGCCGCGGCCGAAGACGAAGGGATCACCGCCCTTGAGGCGCACGACGCACTTGCCCTCCTTCGCCTTATCGACGAGCAACTGGTTGATGTCCTCCTGCTTCATCGCGTGGTTCGCCGCCGCCTTGCCCACGTAGATACGCTCCGCCTGCGGCGGCACCCACGACAGGATGCGGTCGTCGGCCAGCCGGTCATAGACCACGACATCGGCCTGCTTCAGGCAATCCGCCCCCTTCAGCGTCAGCAACCGGTAATCTCCGGGACCGGCCCCCACCAGATACACCATTCCGGGCATACAATTCCCTCCTAAAAATCATTCCAGGCAATCCTCCCGCCTGCCGGGAAACCGCCGTTATCACTTCATCAATCCAAGCGTGAATCGGAAACACGCTTCTTCTATTATACCCCGCTTTCCGTCCGTTATCAAGGAACATCGGCGATTTCAACCCGCCCCGGGAGAGAAATCATGCGCCAGCTGATAACGGGTGCCCCGCCGGCTGAATCGTCACCGGGCGCCCTGGCCGCAAAAAGGCCGTGGGTCCGGGGAAAAGGGCCGGGACGAGGGGAGCGGCAAATGGCAACGGTTTGCGAACAATCCCCGATTTTGAAACGCATAATTTTTGCGCCAGCCCCGGCTTTGACAAAAGAAGCCGCGCAGCGGGAAACTGCGCGGCTTGTTCGGTATGCCGGTTTTTACTCCGCCGCTTTCAGCATGGCCTCGACGTAGGCCGGCAGGGCGAAGGAGGCGGCGTGGAGTTTGGTGTTGTAGTAGCGGGTGGGGAGGCGCAGGGCTTCCCAGCGGTCCCAGTCCACGCCCTTGACCGGGTGGTACTTCTTCGAGGCGAAGCCGAAGAGCCAGTGGCCGGAAGGGTAGGTGGGGATGTGGACCTGATAGACTCTTGCCAGCGGGAAGGAATGCACGATGCGTTCATGGGCCCGCTGCATCGCCTGGGCGCTGTCGTCGTAGAAGGGGCTCTCGTGCTGGTTCACCATGATGCCGTCGTCCTTCAGCGCCCGGAAGCAGTTGCCGTAAAATTCCCGGGTAAACAGCCCCTCGCCGGGGCCGAAGGGATCGGTGGAGTCCACGATGATGACGTCGTATTCCGCTTCGTGGTGACGGATGTATTTCAGTCCGTCCTCGAAATGGGTGCGGACCCGGGGATCGTCGAGCTTCGAGGCCGTCTGCGGCAAGTATTTCCTGCAGACCTCGACGACTTCCTCATCGATTTCCACGAGGTCGATGCGTTCGACGCCCGGATAGCGGGTGAGCTCCCGCACCGTGCCGCCGTCGCCGCCGCCGATGACCAGGACGCTTTTCGCCGCCGGATGGGCGCAGAGGGGGACGTGGACGATCATCTCGTGGTACATGAACTCGTCTTTCTCCGTCAGCATCGTGTAGCCGTCCAGTACCAGCACCCGGCCGAACTCCATCGACTCGAAGACGTCGATGCGCTGGAATTCCGAATGGCCGCTGTAAAGCTGCCGGTCCACCTTCATGGAGAAGCGGACGTTCTTCGTGTGATTTTCGGTAAACCATAGGTCCATGCTGCGTCAGCCCTTTCCTTCCATTACGTTCAGCCGCTCAATGTCCATGTCTTCGGGGCCGGTCATGGAGCAGCCCTTTTTCCTGGCGTAGCGGATGTATTCGAGGATTTCCGGCGTGATGAGCTCGCCCGGCGCCAGAATCGGGATGCCCGGCGGGTAGCACATCACGAACTCGCTGACGACCTGGCCCGCCGTCTCCGCCAGCGGCAGCGAACGCTTCGGCGCGTAGAAGGCCTCCTGGGGGCCGCAGATGACCTTGGGGTTGATGTACTCGGCTTCCAGCATCCCGGAGCGGTCCTTGCGGTAGTTGCGGCGGATTTCGGACAGCGCCGCCACCAGGCGCTCGATGTCCTTGGGCCGGTCGCCGACGGAGACGTAGGCCAGCAGGTTGGCGATGTCGCCGAACTCCGTCTGGATGTCGTACTCGTCCCGCAGCAGGTCATAGACCTCGATGCCGGCGAGGCCTACCGGGCGCGTGAAGACAGAGAGCTTCGTCACGTCGAAATCGGCGACCGAGTCGCCGTCCACCAGCTCCCGGGCATAGGCGTAATAGTCGCCGATGGCGTTGATTTCGTCCCGGGCGTAGCTGACGAGGCCGATGACCTTCTCGATAATTTCCCGCCCCTGCAGCGCCAGACTGCGCCGCGAGATGTCGAGGCTCACCATCAACAGATAGGAGGCGCTGGTGGTTTGGGTGAGGTTCACGATCTGGTGGACGTAGCCCTCGGAGACGCGGTCGCCCAGAAGAAGCAGCGAACTCTGGGTCAGCGAGCCGCCGGACTTGTGCATGGAGCAGGCCGCCATGTCGGCCCCGGCTTTCATCGCCGCTACCGGCAGGCCGTCGTGAAAGTAGAAATGGGTGCCGTGGGCTTCGTCGGCCAGGAGCAGCATTCCGTGGCGGTGGGCCATGTCGGCGATGGCCCGGAGATTCGAGCAGACGCCGTAATAGGTGGGATTGTTGACAAAGACGGCCTTGGCGTCTGGGTTCTCGCGGATGGCCCGCTCCACTTCACCGAGCTTCATGCCCAGCGAGATGCCCAGCGTCTTGTCCATCTCCGGGTTCACGTAGACCGGCAGCGCCCCGCAGAGGATCATGGCGTTGATGACGCTGCGGTGGACGTTGCGCGGCAGGATGATCTTATCGCCGCGTTTGCAGGCGGTGAGGACCATCGCCTGCACCGCCGAGGTCGTGCCGCCGACCATAAAAAAAGCGTGCGCCGCGCCGAATGCCTCCGCCGCCAGCCGCTCCGCCTCGCGGATCACCGAAACCGGGTGGCAGAGGTTGTCGAGCATCTTCATCGAGTTCACGTCGACGTCGAGGCATCGCTCCCCCAGGAATTCCCGCAGTTCCGGGTTCCCCCGGCCGCGCTTGTGCCCCGGAACGTCAAAGGGCACAAGCCGCTGCCGTTTCATTTTCTCCAGCGCCTCCAGGATCGGGGCGCTGTCCTGCCCATACATCGTCATTCCCCGCCGTACAGCCTCCTTTGCACGCTTTCACCAGGAATCCCGCGGGCCGCGGCTGCCCGCGGGCCGGCTTTCCGAAAATCAAAATACGTTCTGTCCGCTGAAGATTTCGATCATCTCCCGGCGCAGGCTGTCGTTGATGGCCAGCCGCGTCTTCGGCGGGATCTCGTAGATGTCGGTATTGAACAGGTAGTTCTTGAGGTCCAGCTCCTTGATGAGCATTCGCGTGTGGAAGAGATTCGCCTGGTAGATATTGACGTCCATCGCGTCATAGACGTCCAGCGTCTCCGGCTTGATGAAGTCCTGGATCGACGTCATCTTGTGGTCCATGAAGAGCTTCTTGCCGGTGATGTCCCGGGTGAAGCCCCGGACGCGGTAGTCCATGGTGATGATGTCGGAATCGAAGTTGCTGATCAGGTAGTCCAGCGTTTTCAGCGGCGTGATCTCGCCGCAGGTGGCCACGTCGATGTCCACGCGGAAGGTGGCGATGCTGGTGTCGGGGTGGAACTCCGGATAGGTATGCACCGTCACGTGGCTCTTGTCGAGATGGGCCACCACCGCGTCCCGCATGGGCCGGGGCAGCTTCGTGCCCTTCGCCACCGCCGATTCCTCCGCCACCAGCAGCGTCACGCTGGCGCCCTGCGGATCGTAGTCCTGCTTGGCGATGCTCAGGATCTTGGCGCCGATCATCTCGGTAACCCGCGAGAGGATTTTCGTCAGGCGCTCAGAATTGTACTGGGAGTCGATGTACTTGATATAGTCCTGCTGCTCCCGCTGCGTCTTGGCGTAACAAATATCATAGATATTGAAGCTCAGCGATTTTGTCAGATTGTTGAACCCGTACAGCTTCAATTTCTCCTCCATCCTGTCATCACCCTTTCCCCGGACGCGGCCGGACGTTTTCCGTGCTTCTTCACGTTGATAAGATTATACGGGAAACGGCGCGGAAAAGCAAGAAAACTTCGTCGCCCGGCGCGATTTTCTTTCCCGCTCCCGAATCGTCATGAAAAAAGAGCCGCCGTCGTCTGACAGCGGCTCTTTCGGATGTGCGCTTAGAGCTTGAACTTGGCGAGGTTGTTCTGCAGCAACTGGGCCATTTCCGCCAGGGAGTGGCTGGCCTCGGTCATCTCGTGCATCACCGACGCCTGCTCCTGGGTGGCGGCGGAAACCGTCTGGGCGTCGTTGCTCATCGACGCGCCGACTTCCTGGATCCGCTTCACGGCGCGCAGGACGTCCTGGCTGCTCTGGCTCGTCTGGTTGATCTTGTCAATGGAGGACTGGATATGCTCGTTCAGGTTGTTGACCTGCTCGACGATCTGCGAGAAAGCCGTGCCCGCCTGGTTGACCGTCTGCGAGCTCGTCTGCACCGACTCGTTGCTCCGCTGCATAGCCGTGACCGCTTCCTCGGTATCATGCTGGATGCCGCCGATCAGCGACGCGATGTTCTGCGCCGCCTCGCCCGACTGCTCGGCCAGTTTGCGGACTTCCTCGGCGACCACCGCGAAGCCGCGGCCCGCCTCGCCGGCCCGGGCGGCCTCGATGGCGGCGTTCAGTGCCAGGAGGTTCGTCTGCCCGGCGATGTTGGAAATCGCATCGACGATCTGGCCGATCTCCTTCGACCGGTCGCCCAGGGTGCTGACCACTTTCGAGGCTTCCGCCATCTGGCCGGCCATCGTCTGCATGGATTGATTGGCCTCGTCTACGGCGATGCGGCCCTTTTCGGCGCCCTGCTGGCTCTCGTTGGCCGCCTGTTTCATTGCCTGAGCGACCTCGAACAGACCCGTCATCTGGTCGTTCATGCTCTCCGTCTTGATCCCCACATCGTCGAGATGCGTCGTCTGCTCGCCGAGGCCCTCGGCGACGCGGATCATATTGTCGGCCACGTGCTGGACCGTCTTCGCCGCCTCGGCGGAGCTGGCCGTGAGCTCCTGGCTCGACGCCGCCACCTGCTGGGCGGAATCGGAAACGTCGCCCATCAGGGCTTTCAACTGGCGTAAAACGTTATTGCAGGAATCCGACATCATGCCGATTTCGTCCGAGGTCTTGACGTCGAGCTCCTCGCCGGTGAGGTCACCGTGGGAAATCTTGTCAAGCCCTTCCGCCACAATCTCCAGCGGCGCGATAGTCCGGCCGATGGCGAACCAGGCGATGACGCCGATGATGAGCAACAGGACGATGATGGCAATGACGTTGGCGGTGATGAAGGCCTTCTGCACGCCCTCGATGTCCGCCGTCGGGATGCCCATGAACAGCATGCCGATGGTCTTGCCCGAGCCGTCCTTGATAGGCTTGTAGCCGCAGAGGTAATTATTGCCGAGGACGTTGGCGTGACCGGTGAAAGTCTGACCGCCCTTCAGCACTTTCTCGATGATCTCGGCGGATGCCTTCGTCCCCGTGGGACGCTTGCCGCTGGCGTCCTTGAAGGTCGTCGCCACGCGGGTATCGCCGTTGAATACCGTAATGTTATTGCCGCAGATAGGACCAAGGTTGTCCATGAGTTCCATGTTGCCCTCGATCTTCTGGGTGCCCTTGAAAATCGCTCCGTCCTTGATTTCCCACGCTCCAGGGTACCGGGCGTCGAGAATCGCGAAGACCTGATCCAGATCATGCTGGGCCTTCATTCCCAGTGCCGTGTCGAAGCCCGCGTTGGCGTTCCGATAGCTGATGAAGCCGACGAGAAGGCAGGCAATGAGCAATATGAGATTGAACCCAACAACCGCTTTTTGTCGTAAATGCATTTTATCCCAACCTCCCTGTAGAAAATTACCTATTGGGCTAATTATATCAACTAAACAGGTTTTTGTTAACCCCTTTTTTAGAAAAAATGAATGAATTTTAGTCTTATAATTCGCGTGAGCTTTTTTGGGACTTTATTCCCGACGGTCACATAGCGGAAAAGCGGACAAATCCGCGAGCCGCAAGGACGCGATGCGCCGGTCAAAGCGAGGTCAGCCCCAGACGGAGCGCATGATTTCCTTGTAAGATTCGTTCAAGTGCTGGATGATGACGTCGAACATGGCGTACACCATCGAGCCGGTGTCCTCCCCTTCGTCGGAGAGCAGGCAAACGTCCAGCACCAGCGCGCCGGTGTCGTCCACGTAATACTTGAAGGCCTTGAACTGCTTGTTGTAGCCGTTGATGAGCCGCAGCACCGCCGTTTCGTTCTCCTCCGACGGCAGCTTGGGCGCGATGAGCACCCGCAGCAATCCGTAAACGCTGGTATCGAAGAGCAGCAGCGTGGGCAGCTTGTTGCCGTTGATGTCGATCTGGGATCGGAACAGCACCGTGTCCCACTTGTCCTTTGTCTCCTCCACCTGGAAGGCGTTTCTGATCTCCCGTTCGTCGAGGAACGCCTGGAATTTCTCCGCTTTCTTGTTCACTTGCCGATGCCTCCCGCGGGAACGAACCGGGGTTTTCCGGAAGTTCCCTGATTTTTCCCTTCATTATAGCCGAAACGACGGGAAAAGAAAAGAGTGAAGGCGTTTTTTTGATGCAACCGGGTTCCGGGGCAATGAAAAACGCCGCTGGTGCCATCGCGGCCCCAACGGCGTTTTTGCCATGCGCTAAAACGAAGCGTGCAGCAGGAAGTGGAGGCGGGTGGTGCTGACGCGTTCGCCGGCGATGCGCCGCTCCAGTGGGAACCCCAGCGTCAGCGTGGCGTGGATGTCCCGCGTGTTGTAAGACAGGCCGAGACCGGTGCCCAGCATCATCGTCTCCCGGGACGGGGCGCTGTCGCCGTAAACGCGGCCGTAGTCCACGAAGGTGAAGGCGGAAAACCGGCCGTCCTTCGAGAGGGGTACCTGGTATTCCAGACCGGCGGCCAGACCGTGGTCGCCGGAGATCAGGGCGTTCCTGTAACCGCGGACGCTGGCCTCGCCGCCGATGTAAAAGCGCTCCAGCGACGCCAGCCTTTCCTCACCGGAGATCTGGCCGCTGAGTCGCGCTTTCAGCATTTGCCCGTGGGCATAGCGTTTGCGGTAGATCGCCTGCAGGCGGTACTTGGCGTAGTGCTGGTGGCCGTGGGCCAGGGTGGAGGCGCTGCCGAGGACGGCCTCGTGGCGGTGGTAGAGCAGGCTGCTGTCCCCGTAATGGGCAAAGGAGATATGCGGCGTGAAGCGGTTGTACCGGCTCCGCAATACCTGAGCGCGCGTGCCGAGGCGCGGCAGATGGTCCATGTCACTGTTCTGCCGGGTGAAGTCATAGGCGAGGCCGATTTCGATGCGCCGGTCCCGGTCGGCCGCCAAGGGATAGCGCAGGTCCAGCCCCGCTGACCAGGAGAAGCCGTGGTTGCCGAAAGCGCGTCCCTTTTTGCCGATGACTTCGCTGGCGCTGGTGAGGTAGGAGAGGTCAAGGACGGCGCCGCTCTTGCCCAGGGGCGCGCTGTAGAAGGTGTTGATGGCGTTGCTGCCCTTCGAGTGCATATAGAGTGTCGACAGGCGGTCAAGGCGGCCGGTGAGGTCGCGGTTCGTGTAGAAGATGCCTTCACGCCAGATCCCCGTGGCGTCGAAGCCGTCGTTGTCCACGTGAACGCTGAATTGCTGCGTTGGCGGCGGTCCCTGCGTCGGCCGTTTGCCTGCCGGGGGCGCGGGCAGCGTTCCGCCAGGCTGTCCCGCGGGCGGGGCGCCCGGGGGGCGACGGCGCCTGGCCTGATCCGCCATCATCTGCTCCCAGACACGTACCCAATCCATCACTTCACGGGCGCGAACGATCTGGAGCCCCGCTTTCTCCGAAGCGTCGGTACTCTGGATGGCAGCTTCCGTCAGCGACCGGACCATCGGCGGCGGAAAAGACGGGGCCGCCCGGGCAGCCCCGTTCAATGCCAGCAGCGCCAGAAAGAGCGATAATCTGAAAATCCGTTGCCCGTTCTTTTTCATTCCCGTCTCATTCCTTTGCCATTCACGCTGTGTACCGTACAGGAAAGGTCTGGCGAAAAATCAGAGATCCTCGTTGTGAATCGCGAAGAAGGAACGCGGATGACCGCAGACAGGACATTCCTGCGGGGCTTCCACCGACTCCGCCACGAAGCCGCAGTTGCCGCACATCCAGAGCCGCTTCTCACCGCGCTTGAACAGCTTGTCGTTCTCCACGTTCGCCAGCAGCAGGCGGTACTGCTTCTCGTGGCGCTTCTCGATTTCCGCCACCCGGTCGAACAGGAAGGCGATGGCCTCGAAGCCCTCTTCCCGGGCCTTCTTGGCGAAAGACGGGTACATGCTGGTCCACTCGTCGTTCTCTCCCTCGGCCGCCATCTTCAGGTGCTCGGCCGTCGTCTTCTTGAGGTCGCCCAGAAGCCAGAACCAGATCTTCGCGTGGGCCCGCTCCTGCGCCGCTGTCTCGTCAAGGACCTCGGCAATCCGGCGGGACATCTTCGGGTCCTTCTCCGCCTCCCGCGCGAACAGGGTGTACTTCACATGGGCCTGGGATTCGCCGGCGAACGCCGCCTTGATGTTCTTCTCCGTTTCCGTGCCGGCCAGCCGCTTCATCTCTTCCATCACTTTGTTTTCGTCCATCGTTTTCTGCCTCCTCGTCATGTTTTTTCCGGGCGCCGTTTTCCGGTCGGCGCCCCTTCTTTCTTTATGATAGCATATCTGCGGGAAGGGTTTCAATACCGCCCCGGGAAAATAAAAAAAGCCCTGAGGAAAAACCTCAAGGCTTGATTCGCGGTGGTGGAGACGAGGGGGATCGAACCCCTGACCTCCTGCATGCCATGCAGGCGCTCTCCCAGCTGAGCTACGCCCCCGCAATATGCCCGGCGTCACAGCCCGGCAAAAAATAGTATAGCGCGGTTGCGTGAATAATGCAAGCATTTTTTGAAAAAAAGGGCAAAAAACCGTCCGAAGCATATCGCCGCTGCCAATCGGAACGTCAGATATACTTCTTCACGAAGTTCTCGACTTCGGTGCGGTGCTCGTGGATGAACTGGGGATCATCGCCGATCAGCGTCCTGGCCCACTCGGTCAGCGGCTGGTCACCCTCTGCCGGCGCGATGGTCGGGTTGGCGGAGTAGGTGCCCATATCCTGACGCCAGGGGAGGAAACCCTCCTCCGTCAGCAGGTATTCGATGAAGAGCCTGGCCGCCGCCGGATGCTTGGCGCCGCTGACCATCAGCACGAACTCGGGGTAGTAGAACCCGGCAAAGGGCTGCACGTTGTCCACGACGCCCACGGCGAGGTCCTTCGTCTTGGCGTAGCGGATCTTCGAGTAGTTGAGGAGGCCGGTGCCGCGCTGGCCCTGGCCCCTGACGCCGATGGACTGGAGCATCGAGGTGTCGCTGGAGCCCATCATGACGCCGTTGGAGAACACCATCCGTATCCACTCGTAACCGGCGTTCGGCGTCGTCAGCTCGAGTTTCTTGTGGTAGCGATCCTCGTAGGCTTGCGCCAGCTTCTCCGCCACGTCCGGCTTCGTCAGCATTGTCAGGAAATCGGCGTTGACGCCTTCCTGCAACGGACTCTTGAACAGGAACCGGCCCTTCCATTCCGGCTCGGTGAGCTGCCAGAGATTCGTGAGCGGCGGGGCGTCGTGAAAGGTTTCGTCGTTATAGACGAATACCTTGTTCATATAGGCGAAGACCATTGGCCGCTGGCCCTCCGGCGGAACGACGTCCAGCATGGGAGCCGGCACGTAGTTCTGCACGAAGCCGTTGGCCAACAAATCGCCCCAGACGCGGCCGGAGTCCTGGCAGATGACGACGTCCGCCCGGGGTGTCTTGGCGCGGGCTTCGTTGGCGACCCGGTCAATGAGCTCTATGTCCTTCAGCCGGGCGGTTTCTACATGAATGCCGTATTTCTTTTCGAAGCCTTCGGCAGCCTTGGAGATGCGGCTGGTGATGGAATAGACCACCAGCTTCCCTTCCTTCTGCGCTTCCGGAATCAGGGTCTCGCCCTTTTCGCTCTTGACTTGTTGGATGACGTCCAGGCGTCCCCGATTCTCCGGGGCTTCCGCTGTTTTTTTGCCGCTCTCTCCGCCACCGCAGCCGGCGATGGCGAGCGCCGTAAGCCCGGCCAGGAGCAGGGCGGCCGCTTTCTTTTTCCACATGATGGTTCTCCTGTTTCCGGCGCTTTTCTCGAAAAAGGATGGGCGCCTGTCGTTTTCCTGCCTGCTTTTTGATTTCATCGCCGCCGTCCCGCGCAAGGGAAGAATCCCTGCCGGAACCGCCCGGAGAACGGTGAAAGCGCCGCCCGGCCGCCGGCCAAAGCCGGAAACGGAGCGGCGCTGCCGTATGCGTTCCGGCTACAGCGCTTCGCGGTGGCCGTACATTTTCTCGTAGTATTGCTGGTAGTCGCCGCTGATGATGTGTTCCCACCAGGGGCGGTGGGCCAGATACCATTCGATCGTTCGCTGGATGCCGTCCTCGAATTTCGTCGCCGGCGTCCAGCCGAGAGCGGTCTGGATTTTCGCCGGGTCAATGGCGTAGCGCCGGTCATGGCCCTTGCGGTCGGTGACGTGCTCGATGAGGCTCTCCGGCTTGCCCAGGGCTTTCAGGATGATCTTCACCACGTCGATGTTGCGGCGCTCGTTGTGGCCGCCGATGTTGAAGACGTCGCCGGGTTTGCCCTGCCGCAGGATGAGGTCGATGGCGGCGCAGTGGTCCTCGACGTAGAGCCAGTCCCGGACGTTCTCGCCGGCACCGTAAACCGGCAGCTTCTTGTCCGCCAGGGCGTTCACGATCATCAGCGGGATGAGCTTTTCTGGGAAGTGGTAGGGACCGTAGTTGTTCGAGCAGCGGGAGATGCTGGCGGGCAGGCCGTAGGTGCGATGATAGGCCATGACCAGGAGGTCCGCCGAGGCCTTCGAGGCGGAGTAGGGGCTGGAGGTATGGAGCGGCGTGTCCTCGGTAAAGAAGAGGTCGGGCCGGTCCAGCGGCAGGTCACCGTAAACCTCGTCGGTGGAGACCTGATGATAGCGGGTGATGCCGTACTTGCGGCAGGCGTCCATCAGGACGCCGGTGCCCAGAACGTTGGTGCGCAGGAAGATGTCCGGCTGCTCGATGGAACGGTCCACATGGCTTTCCGCGGCGAAGTTCACCACGATGTCGGGTTTCTCGTGTTCAAACAGCGATTCCACCGCCGCCCGGTCGGCGATGTCGCCGCGGATGAATTTGAAATTCGGGTTCTGCTGCGCCTCGGCCAATGTCTCAAGGTTGCCGGCGTAGGTCAGGGCGTCGTAACAGAGGACGGTGTCCTCCGGGTGGTGCGCCAGCTCGTAATAGACGAAGTTGCCGCCGATGAAGCCGGCGCCGCCGGTCACAACGATTTTCATCAACGCATCTCCTCATAGGTGAAGTTCAGCTCGGTGCGCTCGGAGAGCAGCGGCGCGTTCCGATCCTTGTCGGAGAGCGAGACCGGCTCCATGCCCCAGTCCACGCCGATGGCCGGGTCGTCCCAGCGGATGTTGCCGTCGCACTCCGGGGCGTAGTAGTTGTCAGCCTTGTACTGGACCTCCACGTCGTCGGTCAGGGTGATGAAGCCGTGGGCAAAGCCGCGGGGAATGAAGAGCTGCTTCTTGTTGTCGGCGGAGAGTTTCACGCCCACCCATTGCGCGTACTGCGGCGAGCCCCGGCGGATGTCCACCGCCACGTCGAAAATCTCGCCCCGGGTGCAGCGGAGCAGCTTGGCCTGGCACATGGGATTGAGCTGGTAGTGCAGCCCCCGCAGCGTGCCTTTCTGGGCCGAGAAGGACTGGTTGTCCTGCACGAAATCGACGCGGATGCCGCCCGCTTCGAGCTTCTTCTTCGACCAGCTCTCCATGAACCAGCCCCGGGCGTCGCCGAAGACCTGCGGGGTGACGACGTAAACGCCTTTGAGTTTCGTCTCCTGGATATCCAAAATTATCGCTCCCTGTCTGTATTCTCTGCGTTTTATTTCCGTTCTTCCACGAGCTGCAGCAGGTATTGCCCGTATTCGTTCTTCTTCAGCGGCTCCGCCAACTTTTGGAGTTGGGCCGCGTCGATGAGGCCCTGCCGGTAGGCAATTTCCTCGATGCAGGAAATCTTGAGCCCCTGCCGGGCCTGAATCGTCTGCACGAAGGCCGCCGCCTGGAGCAGCGACTCGTGGGTGCCGGTGTCGAGCCAGGCGTAACCGCGGCGCATCTTCTCCACCCGCAGCTTGCCCGCCGCCAGATAGGCCCGGTTCACGTCGGTGATCTCCAGCTCGCCCCGGGGCGAGGGCTTCACGTCCTTGGCGATGGCCACGATGTCCTTGTCGTAGAAATAGAGGCCGGTGACGGCGTAGTTCGAGCGCGGCTTTGCCGGCTTTTCCTCCAGTGACAGGGCCTGCCCGTCGGCGTCAAACTCCACTACGCCGTATCGCTCCGGATCCCGCACGTAGTAGGCGAAGACCGTAGCCCCGTCGTCCTGGGCCGCCGCCCGTTTCGTCGCCCCCGGCAGCGCCGCGCCGTAGAAGATGTTGTCCCCCAGCACCAGCGCGCAGCCCTCGCCGCCGATGAAGTCCTCGCCGATCAGGAAGGCCTGCGCCAGCCCGTCGGGACTTGGCTGCACCGCGTAGGAAATGGAAATGCCCCATTGGCTGCCGTCCTCCAGTAAGGCCCGGAAATTCCCGATGTCGTGGGGTGTCGTGATGACCAGGATGTCGTCGATGCCGGACAACATCAGCGTGGACAGCGGATAATAGATCATGGGCTTGTCGTAGATCGGCATGAGCTGCTTCGAGACGACCTTCGTCAGGGGGTAAAGCCGCGTGCCGGAGCCGCCCGCCAGGATGATGCCTTTCTTTATCATGTGTTCACCTGCTTGTTTCAGAACATTTTGTGGCGCCAGAGGACGTAGGCCGAGCCGCCGGCAATCAGTACGGAAATGACCGCCAGATACAGGAAAGCGCTTCCCTGCTCGGCCCAGGGCACGGGCACGTTCATGCCGAAAAAGCTCGAGATCAGCGTGGGAATCGCCAGGATGATGGTCATGGCCGCCAGGAATTTCATGACCAGGTTCTGGTTGTTGGAGATGATGGAGGCGAAGGTGTCGGACGTGCGGGCCAGGATCTGGCTGTACATCTCCACCATTTCCCGGGCCTGCTTGTTCTCGATGATGACGTCCTCCAGCAGATCCTCGTCCTCTTCGTAAATCTTGATGATGGAATTCGTGTTCTGGCTGTTGCGGAAGCGCATCAGCCGGTCCAGCACGGCGCCGTCGGACCGCAGGGCAGCGTTGAAATACGTCAGGCCCTTCTGCAGTTCCAGCAGGCGCAGGATATCGTCGTTCTCCATGGTATCGCGCAGCGTGTGCTCGATCTCGTCGGAGAGCTTGCTGATCTGGCGCAGGTATTTCAGGTAGAACGTCGCCGATTTGTAGAGGATCTGGAACAGCAGCCGCGTCTTCTTAAAGGTGCGGAACGTCCGCGCCGTCGCTTCGCTGAACTCCGCCAGCACCGGCGTTTCCTCCAGGCAGACGGTGATGAAGTAGTCCGGTGTCAGGATGATGCCCAGCGGCAGCGTGTCATAGCTGCCGGGGTTCCGTATCACCGGCACGTTGGTCAGGACCAGCACCGCGTTGTCCTCCACGTCGGTATGGGACCGCTCCTCGTCGTCGAGGGCGGCCCGCAGGAAATCAGGCTCAACCGACGTGAGATCGCCCACGACTTTCAGCTCGTAAGGGGTCGGGTCGATGATGCTGATCCAGGCGCCTTTCTCCAGCGTTTTCAGGCTCAGTTCCTGAAGTGGGCCGCTTTCATGCGACTTGAAAATCTTCAGCATGGTGAAAGCTCCTTTCGGACAGGGAACCTCCACCCGCGGGCGGCTGCAAAACGCGCGAAGTCAGCGGCTTCCGGCGCCGCCATGGCGCAGAGAGCCGCGGCACGAAAGAGCCGGCAGGCACACGAATGGCGTTCCCCGATATGGTTTTCCGGGACAGGATCTGCATGAACTAGGGTGATCGCCTTCCATTGTTCCTCACCAGCCTTTCTCGAAGATACAGAAATGAAAACACGGGTTGCCGGGGCATTGTATATCTGCCCCAACAAATAATATTACCCCATTCGCGGGGAGTCGTCAATGAGAAGGGACGGAAAACCCGGGAACTTTTTGGAAAATGCCCCTGGATTTACAATCTGAGGTGAATCATTCAAAGTCGTTGCCCCTGGCTTGACAATTCGCCCCCCAAAAAAAAGAATCCCGCCCGGAAAGGGCAGGATCCTTTTTTGATACGACCGCAGGCGAAGGTGCCGTCATTTCAGGAAGCCGTTGATGATCTGCTCCTCCGCTTCCTTTTCCGTGAGCCCCAGCGTCATCAGCTTGATGAGCTGGTCGCCGGCAATCTTGCCGATGGCGGCTTCGTGGACCAGTTCGGCGTCCACATGGTTCGCCTCCAGCGACGGCACCGCCAGGATATTCCCCCGGTCCATGATGATGGAGTCGCATTCCGTGTGGCCGTGGCAGGGGGCGTTGCCGGCGATGCGGGCGTCGAACTTCTGGAACGAGGTGTCCCGGGCCACCGAGCGGGAGACCACGTCGGCGCTGGCGCCTTCACCGTCCAGCGTCACCCGGTAGCCGCTCAGGGCTTTCTGCTGCCCGTGTGTCATGAGCCGCTCCCGCACCACGAGCCGCGCTCCGGCTTTGAGGCTGGCCCTCGTCATGCGCTCGGTGGAATCCACGCCCTTGATCTGGACCATTTCCATTTCCATCGAGCTGTCCTCGGCCATCGTGACCTCCGTCACCGGATTCAGGATGCGCTTGCCGTCGCCGTCGCCGGAGCCGTAATGTTTCTCCACGTATTTGACTTTAGCGCCCTTTTCGAGGAAAAAGCGGTGGATGCCGTCGTGCTCTGAGTCCTGGGTGCCGCAGTTGTCGATGCCGCAGCCGGCCACGATGACGACGTCCGCCCCGGCGCCGACGTAGAAATCGTTATAGACGGTTTCCTTGATGCCGCTGGCGCTCAGCACCACCGGGATGTGGACGCTCTCGTTTTTCGTGCCCGGCTTGATGGTGATGTCGATGCCGCTGCCGTCCGCCTTGCTCTGGATGTCGATGTTGGCGGTGGTGTTGCGCCCGGCCAGCTGGCTGTTGGCCCGGAAGTTGTAAGCGCCGGTGGGCACTTCATGGAGCCCGGCGACCTCGGCGATGAGCCGTTTCTGAATGGCGTCCATTTTCATGGCGTTCCCTCCTCGTGCAGCCGCCGGCATGCCGGCGCCGTCGCATCCGTCCCGATGATGCCGGCGAGGATGTCCTTCGCCGGGCCCTTTTTCTCAATGCGTCCGTCCGTCAGCACGATGATCTCGTCGGCGAGGGACAGGATGCGCTCCTGATGGGAGATGATGAGGATGGAGCTGTCCTTGATGTCCTCCCGCATTTTGGCGAAGATGCGACTGAGATTCTGGAAGCTCCAGAGGTCGATGCCGGCCTCCGGCTCGTCGAACAATGTCAGCTTCGCCTGCCGGGCCATGACGGTGGCGATTTCGATACGCTTGAGCTCGCCGCCGGACAGGGAGGCATTCACTTCGCGGTCGATGTAATCCTTGGCGCAGAGCCCAACCTCAAAGAGGTATTCGCAGGCCTCGTTGGCCGAGAGGTTCCGGCCGGTGGCGAGGCGCAGGAGGTCCAGGACGCCGAGCCCTTTGAAGCGTACCGGCTGCTGAAAAGCGAAGGCGATGCCCAGTTTCGCCCGCTCGGTGATGCTCTTTTCCGTGATGTCCTCGCCGTCGAGGAGAATCCGGCCCGCCGTCGGCGTCTCGATGCCGGCGATGATTCGGGCCAGCGTCGATTTGCCGCTGCCGTTGGGCCCGGTGATGACGACAAATTTCCGGTCGTCCACGGCGAGATTGATGTCCCGCAGGATTTCGACCGTCTTGCCTTCCTCGGTGATGGAGAATGAGATATGCTCAAGTTCCAGCATGGGGTTCTTCCTTTCCTGTTGGTTTCCGGTTGTGATGATTGCCGGTCGGTGGCCGGCGGAGCCCCCCGCACCGGCAAAAAGACGGCCGCCGGGTGCGTCCGGCCCTCCGGAGAGGCCGGGACATTTCCGGCGGCAGAACAGGCGCCATCAGCCGGCGCTTTCCAGGATGTAGATTTCCAGCTCCTGGCGGCCGAATTCCAGCGCTTCCTCGTGGGTATCGAAGGCCACGTCGATGCGGTTGCCGATGATGGCCCCCCCGATGTCCTCCGCTACCGCTTCCCCGTAGCCCGGGATATAGACGCGGCTGCCGATGGGGATGAAGGACGGATCGACGGCGATGACGCCGTGGCGTACCGGCGTGCCGCTGGCGGTGGTGGGGCCGTTGCCGGGATCGAAGGCGCTGTAACCGGTGGCCTCCACGAAGACCGCCTCGCCTTCATGGGGCCCGGGCGGAGAATTCTCTGATGACGCCTCCGCAGCCTCGGAAGCCGATGACGTCCGCGGCGGCAACGAAACCTTCGATGACGCCGGCGGCGCCTCCTTCGAGGGCGGCTTCCTCTCCTTGCTGTTCTTACAGAGGGCGGCGTAGGTCTGGTCGCCGCAGATGCCGTCCACCACGAGCTTATGGTCCTTCTGGAAATGACGGATCGCCGCTACCGTTTGCCGGCCGCAAACGCCGTCCGCGTTCCCCTTCAGATATCCCTGGTCGATCAGCATCAGCTGCACCTTGCGTACGCTCTCGCCGCGCATCCCGCTCTTCGCCAGGATGCCCGCCGCCAGCGCCGCGGTGCCGAATGCCAGCAGCAGCGCCAAAATCGCCAGCGTCCTGCCGATCCGTTTCGCATTCATCGCCGTCACCCCGCAGTCTGTTGTTGTCCGGCGGCGGAGGGCGCTTCCTCCGGCCGCGCTTTTCTCTATATTATACCTTACAACCGGCTCGGCGTCAAAATCCCGCAAAAAAACAGGCTCCTCTGCCGAAGAGCCTGTTTTTGCCCTTTATTCCGCCATGATCTCGTCCCAGTTGATGCCCAGGATTTTCTCCATCAACTCTTCCTCGGTCGTGGCTTCCAGCCTGACGCGCCAGGACGGTTCCTCGTCCTCGTCTTTATCCTTCTCTTTGTCCGGCTTTTCCGCCGCCTCCTTTTCCTCCGCCTTCTTCTCTCTGGCGGCTTCGAGGCGCTCCTTTTGCTTCTCCGACAGCTTTTCCAACTCGGCGAAGAGCTTCATGTTCCCCTGGTCGTCGAAGGCGATGGCGATGTGCCGGAACCGGACGTCGTCGCCCAGCTTTTCCTCGAGGCGCTTCGTCATATCGACGGCGTCGTTGACCTTCTTCATGACCTCGTCGGAGTGGGCCTCGTCGTCGGCCATCTTCTCCAGTTCGTCCCGGGTCAGGATGACGGAATACTCCTTGGTGCTGTTCTTCGTCAGCGACTCGGGATCGTCGATGGACTCGGCCACGATGAAATCGAAATCGCCGTACTTCTCGCGCAGTTTCGCCAGATGGGCCTGGGCCTTCGGCGACAGTTTCTCCTCGCTGGACTTCATGCCGTCCTCGGCCTCGCTGGCCGCCTGGGTCCGCTGCCGCGCCAGCGCCGCCAGCCCCTCGCTGGACAGCTCCACGCTGCTCGCGGATTGCGCGAAGGAATCCTTCTCCTTCGCTGCTTTGGCGTCCTTCTTGCCGGCGGCGGGAGCCGTTTTGCCCGTCTGCCCCGCGTTGCCGAACAGGAAGTTATAGTTGTTGTTGATTGTGTTGCCCATGATCGTATCCTCCTTTGAATGGTCGTTGAAATCCTTTTCCAACGGATTGTGGACAATCCCGCTTATCTATATATCGTATTTTTGGCGGAAAACTTAATCGAACCTCTATGCGAAAATGAGAAAAAATTCTGCCTCCGGCAGACGGAAAAGCGTTTCTTCCCGGAAGGATTTTCTCCGCCGGGAGAGAAATACTATTTTGGCAATTTGTTGTGGGGCTATCCGGCCCCCGGGGAAAGGAGCGTATGGATCATGCGGGTGAGACGACTGGCGGCGGGGCTGATTCTGGGAATTTGGCTGACTGCCGTCGCGGCGGTCGCTTCGGCGGCGGCCATCGAGGCGGTGGGGAAGCATACCTTTCTCTATCTGGACAAGAAGGAAGTCTGGCTGACCGAGGACGTACGCGCCGTGGACAAGAAGGACGGCACGATGTTCCTCTACGACCGGAACGGTACGCAGAAGATGGGCTTCAGGAACGTGGACGACGCCAGGGGGTTCGTGGGCTTCTACATACGGGAGCTGAAGGTCGAGGGGGAGGATGCCATCCGCTTCTGGGAAATCTTCGCCACCGTGGGCGCCCATGACAAGAACTGCGGGTACTGGCTGATTGCCGAGGAAAACGGCCAGTGGCGCTTCGAGTTCACGATCGAGGATCTTGTTGCCTTCGGCTACACGCCGCTGGAATGGCATCTGCTGCGGTCGAATGTCACCGACGGCCGGTATATCCTGACCAGCAGCTACGAGTATTTGCCGGAGGGCGCGCAGTTCGGATATGAGCGCAAGTTCGCCGAGGATTGGAAGGCGGAGCTGGTCTGGAGCGAAAAGACGCGGTCGTTCCTCATCAACCCGCTGCCGCTGGGCTGAACCGGCCGGCCGGAAAAACTGCCGAAAAAAGAAATACGGACAACGAAAGCCGCCGGCCTTTTCCCGCGAAAGGGGAAAAGACCGGCGGTTTTTCATTGTCCGTCGTTTCCGTTTTCCGCTTTGATGGTTTCCAGGAGTTTCCGGTCACTTTCGGAGAGCGGCGCCCGCGCCAAAAGCTCGGGCCGCCGCTGCCAGGTGCGGCGCAGGGCTTCCTGCCGCCGCCAGGCGTCGATTTTCGCGTGGTCGCCGGAGATCAGCACCTCGGGCACGGGAATCCCTTGATATTCCCGGGGTCGGGTGTACTGCGGGAAACCCAGGATGCCATCGTAGAAGGAATCCGTGGGCGCCGACTCCTCCGATCCCAGGACGCCGGGGAGCATCCGGGAGACGGCGTCCGTCACCACCATTGCCGGCAACTCGCCCCCCGTCAGCACGTAGTCGCCGATGGAAAGTTCCTCGTCGGCCAGGGTGGCGGCGATACGATCATCGAAACCCTCATAGTGGCCGCAGAGGAAAATGAGCTGCTCGTAATCGGCCAGCGTCTTCGCCCGGTCCTGGTTGAAAACGGCGCCGCCGGGACCGAGCAGGATAACCCGGCGCTTCGTGAAGCGGGTATTGCGCCGGATGTACGCCAGCGCCCGGGCGAAGGGCTCCGGCTTCAATACCATGCCGCTGCCGCCGCCGAAAGGGGCGTCGTCCACCTGCTTGTGGCGGTCATAGGCGAACTGGCGCGGGTTCAGGATATGGATGTCGAGAAGCCCCGCCGCCACCGCCCGCTTGGTGATGCTGTCGCCGAAGGGACCGGCGAACATGGCCGGGAACAGCGAGATGATGTCAATCCGCATTTTCGTCCCACACTTCCGGCAGCGCCACTACCATCCGGCCTCCGGCCAGGTCGATTTCCCGCACCACCGATTTCAGCGCCGGCACCAGCGTCTGGGCCGCCTGCCCCTTTTTCGACACGACGTATACGTCGTTGCTTCCGGTCTGGATTACCTCGGTGACGGTCCCGAGGTCCTGCCCTGCCTCGTCCGACACGGCCAGGCCGATGATGTCGAAGGTGTAATACTCCCCTTCCGCCAACGGCACCGCCTCGGCGCGGTCCACCGAGAGAAAGCGTCCGGTGAGCGCCGCCGCCTTCTCCCGGGAATCGAAGCCCGCAAAGCGCAGGAGAATCTTCTCGTTCTGGTAGCGAACGCCTGTGATCGGTAATAAATCCTCGCCAACGTAAACGCGCTCCATGCCCTGAAAACGCTCGGGGTAATCCGTCAGTGGGAAGATCCGGAGCTCGCCGCGGACGCCGTGAGGTGCCCCGGCACGGCCGATGACGACGCGGTCCTTAGCTGCGGATGGCGATGATTTTGTCATCTTCCACCAGCACCTCGACGTTCATGACCTCGCGCATATTGTCGCCGATTTTGACCTCCACCAGGCGCTCGAGCTGGCCCTGCACGATCTCGGCGCCCTCGGCCAGCTTCCTGGCGTCAGCCAGTTTCTGATCGCACTCCTCGATGAAATCGGCCCGTTTCTGCTTTTCGACGCCGAAGTGCTGGCGGATCATCTGGAGCCGCTGCAGGTCGCCCTGGGCCTGCTCGGAGATGACGCGCTTTTCCTCCAGGTCGATCTGCTGCAGTTCAAGATCCGCCTGCTGGCGGTTTTGCGTCAGCTCGTCGATGATGCGCTTGCGCAGCTTTTCCGTCAGCTTCGCTTTGATGGTGACAGGTACTTTGATCGTAAGGCTGTCCATTCCGGTTCCTCCCTTTTCGGATGATTCCAATAATGCGGCGGCGCGGGCACGAAATCCAAGCGCCCTTACGCCCTGCGGGCCTGGCTCGCTAAGATTTCACAGCGGCGGTGGCGCACTAACATCGCGCTTCGCCTTCGGCTCGCGTTCTGTAAGTGCGCTGCGCGTGCATGAATTCTAAGCTCCCCTTCGCCCTGCGGGCTCGGCTCGCTAAGAATTCATAGCAAAATGCGGCAGGCCGTCTTGCGAACCGGCATGCCGCAGCTTTCAGATGATCTCTACCGTGACCTTTTTGTTCTCGCGGGTTGCGGCTGCCTTGACGACCGTGCGGATCGCCTTGGCGATGCGGCCCTGCTTGCCGATGACTTTGCCCATGTCCTCCTGGGTCACGTGCAACTCGTACACGATTGCGCCGCCGTCGTTTTTTTCCTCCACGACGACCTCGCCCGGGTGATCGACGAGCGATTTCGCGATGATCTCGACAATCTCTTTCATGTGGCTCTCCTCTTATACGAGTCCCTGTCAGGATGTTTGATCCTTACAGGGACTGCATGAGACGGCATTTGCGCCAACGGCGCAAATGTAACGTGCGCAGCACGCTTCTCCGGGATTTGAATAGCAAATCGCAGAGAAGGATTACTTCTTCGACCGTTTCAGGGCGTCGAACTTGGCCATGATCCCCTGCTTGCGGAGCAGCGAGCGGACGGTGTCCGTGGGCTGCGCGCCCTTCTGCATCCAGTCGAGGACCTTTTCCTCATTGACGTTGATGATTGCCGGGTCCTTCGTGGAATCGTAGTTGCCGACGATCTCGATGAAGCGGCCGTCACGCGGCGCGCGGGCATCCGCGACGACGATGCGGTAGAAGGGATGCTTCTTTTCGCCCATGCGGTTCAAACGAATCTTGACTGCCATGAAATTCACCTCCTTGAAAAGGACTTTCTATAGGAAAAATGAAAAATGCGGTTTGATTCTCAGCCCTTGAAGAACGGCAGCTTGAAGCGGGAGAGCCCCATCGGGCCCTTCTGGAATTTCTTCAACTGCTTCATCATCTTCTTCATCTCGCCAAACTGCTTCAGGAGTTTGTTGACGTCCTGAACCCGCGTGCCGCTGCCTTTGGCGATGCGCTTGCGGCGGCTGCCGTTGATGATGCTGGTGTCGGCCCGCTCCGCCGGCGTCATGGCGCGGATGATGGCTTCGACGTGCAGGATTTCCTTGCCGTTGAGGTCGAAGTCCACGCCGTCGAGCTGTTTCTTCACGTTCCCCATGCCGGGGATCATGCCCAGGATCTGTTCCAGGGAGCCCATCTTGCGCACCTGCTGGAGCTGGGCGAGGAAGTCGTCGAGCGTGAACGCGTCCTTGCGGAGCTTCTTCTCAATTTTTTTGGCTTCTTCGACGTCATAGACCGTCTGCGCTTTCTCGATGAGGGAAAGCACGTCGCCCATGCCGAGGATGCGCGAG
>JAEEGN010000030.1 GCA_016280345.1 Selenomonadaceae bacterium
AGTTTTCCGGCGTCCTGACGGTCGCCGCTGGACTCCGGCGTCTCCTCCAGGAGCGGACGGAGATTCTCGATCTGGGGCTGGAGGGCAAAGTATTGGCTGATGAAGCCGAGGAAACCGCCCATGACGCCGTTGAAGCTCGAATAGGCGGAGTTGAAGGCAAGGAACTGGGCGTAAGTGATGCCCTGTTTGCCGCCTTCTTCGCCCATGCCGTAAATGGCGATCCAGTAAAGGATCAGCGTCAGCACGAAAGGCTGGAGGCTCGAGATCATGCCGACATAGTTCTGCTGCCAGCGGAGCTGCAAGCCCAGATTCCAGCTCCTGCCGAAGTTCGTGGTCCAAAGGCTGTAGGCCTGTTCTTCCGCGCCCTGCACGCGGAACTTCGCCAGTCCGGCGAAAATCTGCTGGATGACGCCCGCCGTCTTGTTGCTCGAATCGATGATCTTCCGCTGGAAGTCGAGGGTCCGCTTCAGGACCGCCGCCTGAAAAGCGGAGTACACGATCCAGACGGCGATGGCGGCGGCGGTCAGCTTGAAGCTGTAGTAGCACATCAGGAAGATGCTCCAGAAGGAGAACAGGAAGCTGAACACCGAGTCAATGAAGCCGCCGGAAGCAAGGCTTTTCGCTATGCCGAGACCCGCCATGCGGCTTGCCAGCTCACCGGTGGTGAACTTTCGGAAGAATTTCGTCGGCATCGTAAGCAATCGTCCCCACATGGCCGCCTCGGCCGCGATCTCGATATGGGTCGAGATGCGCATGACGGCGATGGAACGAACGATGGAAAGAGCCGCCGTGGTAAAGCTGGTGACCATCAGCGCCTGGGTGACCGTGGCAAGGCCCTGACGATCGAGGATCGGGATGATGTCCTGGAAGATCGTCTCCGTGATGATCGGCGTCGCCAGCGGGATCATTCCCGCGAAGACGCTGCACAGCAGGATTGTCCGATAGTCGGCCTTCCAGCACTGGAAGAACATGAATTTCACCAGGTCCCACATCTTGAGGGCCCGGGCCGGGAATCCGGCGTAACAGAGGAACGCTTCCGGATCGATTTCCTTCGCGATACTTTCGGTGACCTCGAAGCCCTCGGAGCGGTTCGGCGCATAGGCGCGGTAGCTTTCCGGGGTTTCCGGCACCAGCGCCATCAGGATCTTGTCTTTTGCCCCCTGCGGCGTCCAATAGGCGATCATCACGCCGCCGTCGTTCTTGTACCAATCCTCGGGCAGCGTGACGCGGCGCATCTGCATATTGCCTTTCTGGACGAGCCGCCGCAGGATCGTGGGCGCGTCCAGATGGGAGGCGGTCTCCGCCGAAAGATGGATGGCCTCCGTGGGCATGGAGAGTGCTTTCGCCACATGCTGCACCACGAAAGTGGCGTCTTCCGCCGCCTTTTTGATGACAGCCCCGGCGTTCCCGTACAAGGGCTCTTCTCCCAAAAGGCTGCGGACGCCGTTTTCCAGCAGCATTGCCTTGCTCTTCTTCAGAACTTCGAGGCGCTGGGACAGACGCCCGTCCTCGGCGCCGAAATGCACGCCCAGGAGCATGGCGAAAATGCCCTCGTTGTCCCTGAATGAGTCAAGAAGGTCGTCCTTGGAGCCGTCTTCTTTCAGTGCCGTGCCCTGCCGCCATTTCTGCAGGATGTCGTCGCCCTGGTCCGCGATGATGCGCATCCAGGGAAGCTCCACCAGTCGGGAGAGCCAGGCTTTCATCAGCGGCAGCAGTTCTTCCGCCGTCTTATTGCCGAAAGGCACTACGCGCAGGACGGCATCCTCCATGACATAAAGCTGCACGTCGATCTGCTCGAATTCGTCCATGGCGGGGAAGACGGCCTCCCCTTCCTCAAACGCCGCAAGGAACGTCCGGCGGAAGGACACGTCGCCCTTGGTGACGGCGTAAGCCTCCACGGAGCCGGACACGATCTCGACGTAGGCGTCCTCACTTTCCAGGAGGAAACGCTTGCCCGCGCGAAGCTTCGTCTCTTCGACGCTGTTCATGGTCATTTCCTCGTTCATCGCATGGCCTCCTGTTCCTCAATGAGCATCTTGTACGGGCCGTCGTTGGCCATCATGTCCACATGGGTACCGCGCTCCACGATATGCCCGTGGTCGAGCATGATGATCTCGTCGCAGTCGCGGATGGTGGAAAGGCGATGGGCCACGATCAGGCAGGTACAGCCGCGGTGGCGGATATTGTCGAGGACGGTCTTCTCTGTCAGCGGATCGAGGGCGCTGGTGGCCTCGTCGAGGACCAGGATCGCCGGGTTCGTCGCCAATGCGCGGGCGATCTCCAGTCGCTGCCGCTGGCCGCCGGAGAAGTTCATACCACCCTCCGCGACCTGCGCGTCATAGCCGCCGGGAAGCAGCAGGATGTCGTCGTGGATGCAGGCGTCCATTGCCGCCTGCTGGATGTCCTGACGACGCACGGATTTATCGAACAGGGCGATATTGTCCGCCACCGTTCCCGAGATCATCGTGATATCCTGATCGACCGCCGCCAACGAATTGATGACTACGGTGCGCGGCAGCTCGCGTCTCGGCACGCCGTCGAAGGCCACGGTGCCGCTCCACTCCTCGTAGAGCCCCGTGACAATCTTCGCCAGCGTAGACTTGCCGCTGCCGGATGCGCCGACCACGGCGATCCAGTCGCCGGGCGCCGCGTGCAGATTGAAGCCGGAAAGCAGCGGCGCTTCCAGCGGACTGTAACCGAAGGATACGTCCGTCAGGGTCACGTCGCCGGACAAGCGGCTGCGCGGGAAGGATTTTTTCGCTTCCTCCTCCTCCGAGGGGAAATTCAAGTTGTCCAGTTCATAGCGGCGCACGTCGTTCAGACGCTGCATCTGCATCTCTGTGCTCTGCAGCGTCGAGCCGAGGCCCACTAATGCGTTCACCGGCGCCTGGAAGCTGCCCATCAGCTGCTGGAACGCCGTGAACATACCGGCGGTCAGCGTGCCGTCCATGATGGAGAAGCCGCCGATGGTCATGATCAACGCGCTGTTGACGCCGGAAAGGAGCGTTGGCAGCAGGTTCACGGACATGGACCAGAGGGTCGTCTCCTGCGATGCGGAAAGCACCCGCGTCTGGTAGCCCGCCCATTTCGTGAAGAAATCGGCTTCGTCGCCGTTCGCCTTGATGGTCTCGATCATGCGAAGGCCGTTCATGGAAACGCCGTAGGCTTTGCCCGAGTCCTGCTGGATGCGCATATTGAGGTCGGTCAGCTTCCGCCGCATGGCGAAGAACATGATGATCTCCACCGAGCAGAAAGCCACGCCGATCAATGTCAACGTCACGTTGTACTGCAACAGCAGCAACAGATAAAAGATCGCCACAAGCAGGTCCAGCACGGCAGTCGCCGCGGGACCGGAAAGCACGCCGGCGATGTCGGCGTTGAACCCGACGCGGCCCGCGACCTCCGCCGCGTACCGCTGATGGAAAAACTGCATCGGCAGCCGCAGCAAATGCCAAAAATAGCTGGAGGAATCGGCCAGCGTCAGCTTTGTCTGCCAGCGGGTCAGCACCACAGCCCGCAGCCAGCCCATCAGACCGGACAGCAGGAAGGACGCCACCATGGCGATACAGAAGTTGAACATCCATTCCCGATGCTTGCCCGTCAGGATCTCGTCCATGAAGATCTGGCTCATGACCGGCGAGGCAAGGCCGGGGATGATGGCGCAGAATTCCAGGATTACGATGTAGAGCGCGACCCATTTGTCTTCCATCAGCTTGGACATGATGTCCTTGAAGACGTTGTAGCGCTCGCCTTCCTTCTTGAAATCCTCGTCGGGCGAGACGGAGATCGCGACGCCCGTATAGGAGGTGCGAAGCTCTTTGATCGGCACGGTGCGGCGCCCCATAGCGGGGTCGTTCAGATAGGCCGTATCGTCAACGATGCCCTCCAGCACCACGAAATGATTGAATTCCCAATGGATAATCAGTGGGAACAGCCCTTCGCCCACCGCTTCCAGCAGCTCGTCTATGCCGAGCTGGAACCCCTGGGCTTCACAGTGGCGGGAATTGGCGCACCGGATGATGTTGCTCGCCTTGGAGCCGTCACGGTTTACGCCGCACTCCGCCCTGAGTTTTTCGAGGGGTACCCACATTCCGAAATGGGCAAGCACCATCGCGAGAGACGCGGCGCCGCACTCCGTCGCCTCCATCTGGAGGATTGTCGGAACCTTTACGCGCGTGACGTCCCTGTTGAACATGCCCTCAATTTTATCCCATAAAGACATGCGCTCACCTGCTCCTCAGCCACTGGCTCAACTTATAGAAGACTTTTTGGATTGGGGGTTGGCGTTCGATGATGATGGACCCGGTGCAGAAGCTGCCCGCCGTAACAGGCTTATGCTCGCCCACGCTGGAAGTCCAGAGATAGCCGGACGGATTCGCCTCGTCCCGAACCAAGTCAAAATTGATCTCCATCACGGCGCTCTGCTGCGCCTGGACGATCCACTGCGCCAGATGGTCATTGGCGAGGCTCTTCTGGATCGCCTGCAGCGAAACCGGGTACTGGGACACCGAGCGCACCGTGCCGATCAAGCTTCCCGACTGGGAAACGTCCACGCCGTTCGGCGCGAGCTGGATCGTCATGCCCGGCTCCACGCGCTTGCCTTTTTCTACGGGAATATACAGGATCCCCTGCAGCTCGCTGCGCCCGTCCATGATCCGAAGCTTGCAAACGGGCATGCCGCTGCCCACCATGCTGCCCTTGCCGACAAAAAGCTCATCCACGATGCCGTCATGGGAAGCACGGATGAACTCGGTCACATCCTGCTGGTATCGATAAGAATCAAATTCATGAACGCGGGCCGCCGCCTCGCGTGCGCTGGTGGCAAGCTCCGGCCCGTACTGCGCCATGCGTGTGCTGGCCTCCTGCTGGGCCTGGGTGATATGGGCAATACGCGCGCCCTGCTCCACCTGCTCGCCGGGATGGACATAGACTTCGTCCACCGTTCCCGCGGAGAGGGACGAAACCGTCGCAACGCCGCTGGGGTCCATAATCATGCCCATGCCGTCGGCCTTCACCGTGAAGGAGCCGAAGATCGACCAGATGAGTATGGCAAGGACCATTACCGCCACTGCGATCAAGCCCATCCACGTCACGGGGGTCGTAATCAGGATCATCGTGTCAAGTTTTTCCGGGGAACGCATCTTGTCCAGAGCTTCCTGGCTGAAAATCTCATGCCGTTTCCGCTCCCGGACTTCCCGTGCGCTCTCGCCCGCGATTTCCTGTGCCGTCATCCTTCTTCCCCTTTCTGCATCACGATATCAACCCGCTGGCCTTCCGCCAGCCCATCCAGCCGCCCCACGGCGACCACTTCGCCCTCGGAGAGCCCGGAAACGATTTCCACGCCCTGGGCGTCGCTGGCGCCTGCCGTAACGCTCCTGCGGTGTACGATGCCATCCGCATCCACGACGAACACCGTGTCCATCTTGGAATCGAGCAGCGCCAACTTCGGCACCGTCAGGCACGTATGGGGCGTCTCAGTCTCAAGGGTCACGCCCGTATAGGTCATCGGCTCGAAGATCCGGGAGCGGTTGTCGATCTCCCAGACAGCCCGCCGGATGTCCGCCGGCTGGCCGGGCGGCGGCTGGATGTCGACCAGCGTCGCCCGCACCTCCGGGTTCGCGCCGTGATTGCCCGCCGCGTATCCCGTTCCATAGGCTTTCTCCAGAGTCGTCGCGTCCTGGAAACGGAGCACTGCCTTCGTGCCTAAGGAGAGATACCGGGTGTCCGCGTCGCCCAGCGTCGTATTGAATTGCAGTTTCGAGAAATCGCCAACCAGCGCGACAGGCATTCCCGCCTGCACATAGGCGCCCTCATGCTGGTAAACGATCAGCACGTCGCCGTCCACCGGGGAGTGCACGTTCAGCCAATCCTGCATAATCAAGAGCTGCTCATGCTGCGCCTGCGCTTCTGTCAGCGCTTCTGACGCGGCCAAGTATTGCGCCTCCGCTTCCTCGTATTTCTCCTGCGAGGTGGCGCGGCGAGCCAGCAGGCGCTCCTGCCGATGGTAAGAGTTCACCGCCTGCGCGAGGACCGCCTCGGCGCGTCGCACGCCGCTGGCCGCCTGCTGGATCCGGGCGGGAATCTGCTCGTTGCTCATGGTCAGCAGCAGATCGCCTGCACGGACAGGCGTGTTCTTCCCCACGGCCCAGCGTGTGATACGGCCGTCCGTCAGAGCCACCGCGTCCGTCATCTTTTCACTGTAAAGGCGCACCGTGTCCAAGGCCATCGCCGGACGCAGCGCCCGTTTTCGCGCTTTCGCCCCCGTGAGCTGAAGCGCACGTTCCTCCATACGGCGGGCAATCTGGTTCTCGTCGCTGAAGTTGAGCCACGCGCCGTAGCCCACCAACGCCAACGCCAACACAAGAATGACCGCGATGCCGATAAAATAATACCTTTTCATCCTCGCAACCTATCCTTTCCATTATATTAGTTATATAAATATCGGAATCTTTATCCGATACGCATCCCTATGTCTCCCCTCGAGGACATCGGGGGCCGTCTCTCATCTTTTTGTCCAGCTCCCGCAGCTTGTCCAGCAGGCGTCGGTATCTCTTGCTGACCGCCGACTCGTTTATGGCGAGCGCCTCCGCGATTTCCCCGTTGGAAAGATTCATCTGGTATCGCATCATCAAGAAATCGACCTCCTCTTCCGAAAGCTGCCGGAGCAGCTGCGCCAGCCAGACGTTGTCCGGATTTCGCAGGGTATCGTCTTCCCCGCCGCTCTCGGGAAAAGACGTCTCCATGGCAAGCATTTCCGGAACGTCGCCGAGAACCTCCCGGCGAAAGGCCGCGCGTTTCCTGAAGTCCCGCATCGCATTCCGCGCAATGGAAAAGATCCATGCGGAAAGCGTCCCGCGGGACGCATCCAGACGAGAAAAATTCCGATGGACGGCGGCAAAAACGTCCGCCGTCACGTCCTCGGCGCTTTCCCGATGACGGAGGCAACCGAATATATAATTGTAGATTCCCTTATAGTAGGCGAGATAGATATCTTCGAACCGCATGGGAACGGCTCCGGCTTCCATCTTTGCCTGCGTTTCTTCCATAGTCTCATCTCTCTTTACGGAAGGATGACTTTCTATGTTGTTACGCAACCTGACGTTTCACGAATGAGGCGAAGAGGCCTCCCTTGGCCACCAGCTCTTTGAAGGTGCCGCTTTCGGCGATCCGCCCCTGATCCAGGACGATGATGCGGTCGGCGTGGCGGATGGTGGAAAGGCGATGCGCGACGACGATGCGCGTCGCTTTCAGCTTGTCCAGGCTTCGGGTCACGATGGCCTGGGTATGATTGTCGAGGGCGCTGGTCGCTTCGTCGCAGACGATGATGGACGGCTTCATGGCGAGCGCCTTGGCGATCAGGATACGCTGACGCTGACCGCCCGATATGTTCGTGCTGCCCTCGGAAACCATGGTCTGCATCTGCATCGGCATCTCGCGGATGTCGTCGGCGACGCCCGCCGCCTCCGCCGCCGCCCACGCGTCGTCGAGGGTCAGGTCGTTGACGCCGATGATGTTCCGGTAAATGTCGCCGGTCATGAGCTGCCCGTTTTGCAGCACCACGCCCATCTGGGAGCGCACAGAGGGAAGGGAAAGCTCGGAAAGATCCTGCCCGTCGTAATAGACGGCGCCGCTTTTCGGCTGCTCAAAGCCGAGGAGCAGACGGATCAACGTGGACTTTCCGCAGCCGGACTTGCCGACAATGGCCACATGCTCTCCCGCCGCCACGCGGAAACTGATATCCCGAAGCACGTCGGGCAGGCCTTCGCCGTAAGAGAAGGTCAGGTTCCTGACCTCGAATGCACCGGAAAGCACATCGGCCTCCAGCTTGTCGTCGGCGCTTTCCGGCTCCGCCTCCAGGAAAGGCCGGATGTTTTCCAGCAGCGGCTTGATCACGGAAAATTGTTCCAACGTCTGCATGACGGAGTTGAGGGAGGCATTGAAGCCGGTGTAGGCCGCCTGGAACGCAATGAAGGTCGCCACAGTCAGCGGCTCCGATATGCCC
>JAEEGN010000254.1 GCA_016280345.1 Selenomonadaceae bacterium
GCCTTGCCGCCTTACAGGAAAGCCAGGCAACGCTCACTGAATTGGAAAGCCTTTCGGGGGATGCCGGAGCGGAAGAAGTCACGCAAAAGGCGGAGGTACTGGCTAAGCAGTCGGAAAAGCTCGCGAAACTCCGGGAGGAACTGGCCGGCAAGAAACCCTCCAAGGCTATGCAGGGGCAGCATGAGCAGTTCCTCGCGGCAATGGAAAGCAGTGCGGCGATGCTGACCAAAGCTGTCGCCGTCCTGGAATCAAAGGAACCTGCCCACGACCCGGCGGCGCGGGAACGGTTTGCCGCAACCGGCAAAGAATTTACCGCCGAATGCCAGGCGGCGGGCGCGGCGGCTGCGGGCCTTACGCTGAAAGGGCAGCCGGTTTCGGACGTCCTTTCCTTTGAGACGATGGCAAAAGCGATGCAAAGCTACCAGCAAAAGAAACTGGCCTTTGATACCCAAAAGGCGCAGGAAAAAGAGAAGAAACGGCAGGAACGGCACCAGGCCCTGCGGGCCAAAAAGGAAGTCGTATTCCTGACGGAACGCGTCCGCAAGGACGGGCAGGATCTTGTCCTGACCGGCACCTTCTATAACGGAACCGATGATGTCGTAACCGGCATCCTGGACCTGTTCGTCGATATCGACCTGCGCCAGTCCGGCGCGGCCGTGACCAGTCTCAAAGATGTGTCCTGCGATGTCGGCATGAAGGGTATTGTCCTCCAACCGCACGGCACCACCGCCCCGGTCGATATCCGTTTGCCGGGGAAAGCGCCCGAGGGGGAGTTCAACGAATTTGACGACCATATACACAAGATTCGCTGGTCGCTGAGAAGAATGGTGCGACAATAGAGAGAGGTGGAGAAGGATAATGAAAAAATGGCTGGCAGGGTTAGCGTTTTTCGTATGCCTGATGGTTTCGGCCAGTCCGTTGGCGTATGCGGGCGATTTCGTGACATTGGCGCAGACCGGGGTATTGCAGCTCAAGAATGATCAGGCGTGGGAAAAGTCGTATCAGACGGATTTGGGCAAGTTCAAGATTCGTTTCCGCAAACTCTGGAACAAATCAGAGAAGAAGAAATACCATTTGCTTATCTGGTGGAACGGCGAGCGCATCGCCGATGGCTACTGCCCGTCAAGCCGGTATGGGTACAGCTTCAAGATATTCCAGAACCAGGCGACACAGCGCATCTATGTGGCCTTGGAGACGCCTTCCCGGGTGTCGCTCATGGGCTATGACCAGGTGGCGAACCGGCTGGAGAAATACGCGGACAGCAAGGCCTATTACAGCCCGCAGCCCAACCCGCGCTTGTTTGTTGACCGTAACGGGGAACTTATATTGTCCTTCATCGGAAACGGCAAGGTCATTCCCACCAAGTACCGTCTTTTCTGGGATGCCGGGAAGAACTGGTTCGGCTATCAGGACGTGACGCAACGGCCAGTGGAAACCGAGGAGCAGGAAGATACGCCGGTTTACGAGCCGCAGTACGAAGCACCGTCGTATGACGAGTGGCAACATATCGAAAGTACCGAGGAAGCGGCGGTGACAGAAGGCGAGCTCTACTACTACGAGGAAGAGATCGTCGTCGGTAGCTGATGGAGGACGAAGAGGAAAGGGGCGAGAGATTTGGCTCCACGGAGGATTCTTCTTCTGTGCGTATGGATAGCGGCACTGGCGGCCTTGACAGGCTGCGCGCCTCTGGCGGCATTGACCGATAAGCTGCCGCAATCGGGCGAAACGAAGTATCAGGATGTCGCCATCACCGGGACGAAGAAGCTGGCAACCATCCAGGAAGGCAGCAGCGAAAACCAGAGCACCATGGAGGTCACGACCCGACAGGGGACGAAGGTGAGATTCATCGCCGAGGGCGCGGCTTTCAAGGTCATCCGGCCCGATGGCCGGCAAGCGTTCCTGACCTGCGAAGCGGAGGGCGTCGAAGGCAAGCTGCCGTTCGAGGTGCATGAGGTGGCGACCTCGGAGCCCGGCCTTTCCGTCTGGATCATCCTGGCGGGCACGACCCGTCAAAGGAAAATCAACGACGGGTTCTGGCTGATTGGCGAGCAGGGCGGGAAATTTGTCTGCTATATTTCGCCGGAAGATACCCGCAAACAAGGGATATGGATAGGAAAGGATGCCAGTCATTACGCTGCGTGGAAAATGCAGGATAATGGTTTGTTGCTGAGTTGCTACCATATCAAGGATTACGATGATCGCGGACGGCCATCACAGGAAAAAACGCCGGTATTTGACAACAGCCGGCGCTTCGCTTACGATGGGACTCGGCTTCTTCGTCATCTGGCCGATTTGCATGGTCTGGTCGTACATGGCGGTCCAAAGCTACAACAAGAAGCTACTGGCCCAGCCCGGACAGTCGCCGGTAAACCTTTGATTCATCCTATGAAAAAGCCCCCGGGAGAAATCATTCTCTCCCTGGGGGCTTTTTGATGTGCGCCCGGCGGCGCACGTTTCTAACCGGTGAAAGACCGGAATCTGCCCGGTAGCGGGAAGGATACAGCCGAACACCAAGGGTGTCCATCGTGAGGTGGAATCTGAAGGAAGGTGCAGGCAAACCTCTGGCCTGA
>JAEEGN010000255.1 GCA_016280345.1 Selenomonadaceae bacterium
GGCGTAAAATCCAAAACAGAGAAATCTATCCTTATTATATGACAGGAGTATGCTTTTTGAAGAACGTGCTTGATCGAACGGTGCTTGTGCTGTAAGCGGAAGGCTTGCAGGAACAGGCTGTGAACCTCCCGCCGCTACGAACCGATACCAACTACAGCGACATGAGGGAGGAAATCTGACAATGAAACATCAGGACTGCATCATTCGCCGGGAAACGCCGGCCGATTACCGGACGGTGGAGCATCTCGTCCGCGAGAGCTTCTGGAACGTGTACCGGCCCGGCTGCGTGGAGCACTTCGTCTTGAAATGCCTGCGCGACAACGCGGCCTTCGTCCCCGAACTCGATTTCGTGATGGAGAAGGACGGCCGTATCATCGGGCAGAACGTCTTCGTGCGGGCAGAAATCCGCGGCGACGACGGCGCCGTTGTCCCCATCCTGACGATGGGACCGATCGCCATCGCGCCGGACTGCAAGCGGCAGGGTTACGGACTGCGTCTTTTGGACTATTCGCTGCGAAAGGCGGCGGCGTTCGGCGCCAAGGCAGTATGCTTCGAGGGCGACATCGGCTTCTACGGGAAATGCGGCTTCGTGGTCGCTTCGTCGCGGGGCATCCGTTACCACGGCCTGCCGGAGGGAGCGGACGATTCGTTCTTCCTGTGCCGGGAACTGGTGCCGGGTGGTCTGGACGGCGTCCGCGGCGAATACGCCACCCCGGCCGCCTATTTCGCGGCGGAGAAAAATCCCGCCGACTTCGCGCGGTACGAAGCATCGTTCCCGCCGAAGGAGAAAAAGGTGCTGCCGGGCCAGATTTTTGGTGCCTGATTTTTTTGACAGATAGTTAACAAAATACAAAAGACTGCGGTACGGGGAACTTTTCCCCGTGTCGCAGTCTTTTTCTTTGCCGTCGGTATTCCCTTGTCAGAGCCGCAGGAAGGCAGCCTCGCCGGCGATCTCCGCCGGCACCTCTTCATCCGGCTTCATGCGCTGCACCTTCTTCACGAACAAGTCGATGCTGTGCGCCTTGGCGCTCTGCGTCACGCTCCACCGCTCCAGGAGCGGCTGGAACTGCGGATTGCTGCCCAGTGCCCGGCGGTATTTCTTCGACAGGGTGCAGTAGCGGAACACGATGTCCCGGGCCACTTTGTTCAGCCGCGGCAGGCCCGCCGATTCGTTCAGGATATACATCTTGTAATCCCCGACGAAAACGCCCTTGTAATCGTTGCGCGCCTTCTGCAGCTGCAGCTTGATCCACTCCTTCATGTCGGCGGACAGGTTGCCGTTCTTCTTGAAGAACTGGAGATAGTTCGTGTATTCCGACGTAAGCGACGGCTCCGAGATGTCGGTATAGCGCACGCCCTGGATATGGCGGCACATCTCCCAGCGGAACTGGGCGCACATCTGCACGATGGTCTCCTCCAGATCCTCGGAGTGGAAAATCGACACCATCATGTGGGCCGGCGTCGTCCGCCGCACCCCTTCGGTCTCCTGCCACATCAGCCCGCGGGCGCCGAAGTTCGGCATCAGGATCAGGAACGGCTTGACTTCCAGATTGTAAACGAAATGCTGGATTTTCAGCTCGGGGAACGTGGTCAGCGCCGGGCGGTAGAAACAGCTGAAATCGATGTCCGTCACCTTGTCTAGCGCCGCCTGCACCCGGGCCGGGCTGGCGAAGCACTTGTCCAGCGGGCGGATCACGTCCTGGGCGGTGAACATCGGCACGAAGGAAGCCATCTGCCCGTTGGTGATCTTGTTGGCGCTCCTGAACATATTGAAAATCTCGAAATGGATCATCGCCGTCCGGTCGTTCAGCAGCTCGTCGGCCTTCTGCTGGGTGATGGAAGCCGTCCGGACCTCCTCGCGCAGATACTCCTTCCAGTCGTTGTCGAACTCGTTTTTCGACGGCATCCGCTCGCCCCGGTAAATCTTCACCAGCCAGTCATACATCGGCAGGATGCGCCCCTTCGGGTCCTCCTCCCAGGCCACGGCGAGACGGTACAGTGCCGCCGTGTTCGCCGTCCCCGCCAGCTCTTCGTCCACGAAGCCGAACAGGAAGAACATCCGCACCTCGGCGGGAATGTGGCTCGTCTCCATGCTCTTGAAGAAGGCCGCCTCGTAAATCGCGTAGAACCCGTCGGCGAGGCTCATGCGCAGGTGGCGCATCTCATCCGACTTGGCCCGCCGGTCTGTCGTTTCCGTGTAGCGCTTGATGTCCTTGCGGAAGGTGTCGGCGATTTCGCTCTTGACGCCGGAAAAGGCCAGGATCACGTCGAGAGCGTTCTGGATGGCCGGCGTCTCGTCCGACGCGCCGCGGGTCTCGGTGTCCACCCGGGATCGCACGTCGTAGAACGCCTTGACGAAATCCTCCGACCACTCCTTCGTCTGGCGGATCAGTTCCGTCGCCGCCGCCAGCTCCTGGCGCGCCTTCCGCCCCGTCTCCGAAGCCCGCATCACCGTCTCGGCGCAGAAACTCACGTCCAGCGAATAGAACTCCTTCTTCAGCGTCTCCTTGTGTTCGCAATAGGCCCGGGCGGCCTCCGCCTCCCAGCCCGACTCCAGCGCCGAGGGCTCGGGGGTGGCCAGCGCCTCCACCAGCGGGAACCGCGTCGGCGCCATCGCCAGCTTGGCGCAGAGGAATTTATAATCATTGTAATCGTACTTGATTTTCTTACAGAGCTCCGCCGCCGTCTCATTCACCGTTGACAACGTGTCAAGCAAGGCCTTGGCGTGTTCCATGCTTCCCATGGCCATCGCTGGCGCGATGGACGAGGCGCCGGCCACCGCCTCCGCCACGTCCTCCGGGTCGCCGTACTCCGTCGTCATCAGGGTGCAGTCCTCCAGGGCCACGTAGTCGAAAGCGTATTTCTCACCGGGGGCGTAAATCGCGCCGGCCACCGCGCCGCCGTTCAGACGGACCTCCA
>JAEEGN010000256.1 GCA_016280345.1 Selenomonadaceae bacterium
GGTATTTGAAGCGCCGCCAGCACCCGCCGGATAGACCGCAGTCGCTCTTCATCCCGGAACTGATAAAGAAGGACCTGCTCCTTCTTCTTTCCCATAGAAACGCCTCCCATTATTCCGCGAAAGATATTCCCATTATAGCATAAAATCCCCGCGTGGAGACAAGCGCCCGCAAAAAAAAGCCCCGCCGGAATACTCCGGCAGGGCGAGTTGCCTTTGGTGCGGACAAGAGGAATCGAACCTCCACGCCTTGCGGCACTGGATCCTAAATCCAGCGCGTCTGCCAGTTCCGCCATGCCCGCGAACAGATAAAGTGTATCACAAGAGCCGCCAACCGTCAAATCCCTTTTCCTCCGGAATGATTTACCGCAACGGCCAATGACGCCTTCATGAACCGCGATAACGGAATCAACCGAAGGTCGGGCGCACTAAAAAGCACCAAGACCGGCGGGGGGCGCCGGCCTTGGTGCGAAAGAAGAGAATAGAAAGGATTGGGATGAAAAGGCGCGGGCCGTTTAGGAGGCCGAGCGCTGGGACGCTAAGTAAGCAAAGTCAGAATGCCGCTCGATTGCTGGTTCGCCTGGGCCAACATGGCCTGGGACGATTGCAGGAGAACCTTGTTCTTCGTATAGTCCGTCATTTCCCTTGCCATATCGGCGTCGCGGATGGCGGACTCGGAAGCCTGGACGTTCTCGCCTGCTGTCTCGAGATTCGCCGTGGTATAGCCGAGGCGGGCTCCCATAGCGCCGATGGTGGTCTGCTGATCAAGGGCCTTTTGCAAGGCATTGTCCAGTACGTTGATGGCGGCGTTGGCGTTTTTCTGTGTTGAGATGTTCAGCGTCGTGCCGTCCGAGCCCTTGAGTCCGAGGGCCACCGAGCGCATATCGGTAAGCTGCACCTTGATGGCCTGGCTGGGCCGCGTGCCTGTCTGCAAGACGAGGGAATTGTCCTCAGACTTGTTCTGCGCCCGGATGCTCTCGTCCCAAGCATCGAGCACAGCGTTGGCAGATTTCTTGATGTTGCCCTGCTTATCCGAGACACTGACCGTGAAGCCAGCAATCTGATTGTCGACGCCGGATTTGAAAGAGGTAATTGTCAGAGCATTATCACCGTTGGCGGTATACACGCTGGCACCAGAGTAACCGATGCCGATATATGAAGTGTTCAAAATCTGAGGCGCCGATACAGCTTCGTAAGCAGCTTTAGCCTGATCCCGGGCTGTTTTTACAGCAGCTATATCAGATTCGCTATACACATCAGCATAGCCACCCATTGCATTCTCCATTGAATTCATAGCACTATCATAATCTGAATAATAATGTGTGCCTGTCAAAGTATCACATAGAGAAATAAAGTAGCCTGCAGAACCAATATTAGAAGTTAATTGTGAATACTTATTTGAAAGGAAACCTTCAATAGCACTAAGTGCTTGGCTTGAAGATGCCTGCGCAACAGCCGCAATACTTGCTTTATTATCACTAATTGCATTATAAGAGTTTGACAAATCCCTTGCTGCCGCTGACACAGCATTCCATTTACTATCCGCTTCCTGATACGCTTGCTCTAATGAAGAAACTTGCGACGGATCGGACGGTGCAAACGTCTGACTCTTATCGTCAGCATTTTCCGCCGCCAACATAATCGAAGCCAATGACGAAGAAGCCTCCACTGTAAAGTTGCTGGTAAAGGTCTTCCCATTCTGAACATAGGAAACCGTGACGGTATCGCCTTCCACGATATTTAGACTGTCTCCTGATCGGCTCCTTAGTTTCGTTAAAAGCGAAGCGGCCGTGGTATCCGTCGAAAGGCTTTGGTTCGTCAGCGCCGTATAGGTGCCATCGCTCTTGCCATTCTTCGAGCCATCCACCAGCAACTTCCCGTTGAAGGAAACATTGGCGTTGTCGTCAATCTGGTCAATGGACTGGTCCAGTTCCTTCTGAATGGTAGCCCGGTCGGCGTCCGTGTTGGTGTCGTTGGCGGCGTTGATGACCTTCTGCTTCAGCGTCTTCAGGATCTCGACCGTAGAACTCACGGCGCCCTCGGCCACTTTTAAAAGGCTGCTGCCGTTCTGGGCATTCTTGTCGTCCTGGTCGATGCCCGAAATATAGACGCGCATTCGCTCCGAAATCGCATAGGCGGAGGAATCGTCCGCCGCGCTGTTGATCTGCATTCCGCTGGAGACTTTCTGCAGGCTCTTCGCCATCTCCGAGGAATTCCGGTTCAACGTGTTGAGAGTGTTGACCGCTGACATGTTGTTACGAACTACCATTGCCATCCTAATCCGCTCCTTCGTTTTCATTCATCCGTGTAGCGTCGCATCCGGCGACACTTCTTCTGGCTATATTATATCACAAAACCGAAGATATGGAAGTGGGTGCGTCAAAAAATACAACATCTTGAGGCAGAAATTGAAATTTTGTATAAGAGTCCGATTACTAATTGCTTTTCCTTATTTCTGCCATGCCGTCGTGAGGACAGCAATCGCGGCGACGGTGGCGGCGGCCTTTTCCAGTGAGGGAACGGGCAGATACTCGAAACGACCGTGGAAGTTGTGGCCACCGCTGAAGATATTCGGGCAGGGCAGACCCATGAAGGAGAGGCGGGCGCCGTCGGTGCCGCCCCGGGTGGGCCGGATGACGGGCTCGACGCCGGCGGGACGCATAGCAGCCTCGGCGATCTCGATGACGTAACGAACGGGCTCAATCTTCTCCCGCATATTGTAGTAACTGTCCTTCATGGTGACCGTGACGGTCCCGGCGCCATACCGGGCGTTGAGAAAGGCGGCAAGCTGGCGCACGAAGGCCTTGCGCGCCTGGAAGCGTTCGCGGTCGTGGTCGCGCACCAGTAAGGAAAGATCAGCCTGCTCGACGCTGCCCCGGAGCTTATAAACATGGTAGAAGCCCTCGTAGCCCGCGGTATGTTCGGGACGCTCGGCGGCAGGCAGCAGGGAAATCCACTCAGCGGCAATGGCCAGAGCGTTCTTCATGCGCCCTTTGGCGTCGCCGGGATGAACGCCGCGCCCGGCGAAATGGACGCTGGCCCCGGCGGCGTTGAAATTCTCGTACTCAAGGCTACCGAGGGGGCCGCCGTCCACGGTATAGGCGAAATCGGCCCCAAAAGCGGCAACGTCGAAATGGTCAGCGCCGCGGCCAATCTCTTCGTCGGGCGTGAAGGCGACGCGGACGGGGCCGTGAACCACCTCCGGGTGACGGGCGAAATAGGCGACGGCGCTGATAATGGCGGCGATGCCGGCCTTGTCATCGGCGCCGAGAAGCGTAGTGCCATCGGTGACGATGATATCCTGACCCGTGTAGCGGGCGAGCTCGGGAAAATCCCGTGGCGACAGGACGACGCGGGGCTCTTCCCCGAGAAGGATATCACCGCCGCCGTATCGGACGACACGAGGCCGAACGCCAAAGCCGGGAGCCTCGGGGCTGCTGTCGAGGTGGGCAATGAAACCGAC
>JAEEGN010000257.1 GCA_016280345.1 Selenomonadaceae bacterium
CTCAGCGATGACCAGACCGAATTCCAGATCAACGACCGCATCTCCTTCATGCGATTCCTGGGGATGGACGTTCACGACCGTGTCCCCGACGCCAAGACCATCTGGGCCTTCCGCGACACCCTCACCAAAGCCAATGTTATCCGGGAACTGTTTGACGCTTTCAACAAGCAGCTCACCGATGCCCACCTCATAACCCACGCTGGCACCATCGTCGACGCGACTTTCGTGGACGCCCCACGCCAGCGCAACACCCGGGAAGAAAACGCCTGCATCAAGAACGGCGACATACCTGAGGAATGGAAATCCGAAGAGAATATCCACAAGCTGCGCCAGAAGGACACCGATGCCCGGTGGACGAAGAAGGGCAACGAGACCCATTATGGCTACAAGAACCACGTGAAGGCCGACGCGGACAGCAAACTCGTCACGGACTACATCGTCACCAGTGCCAGCGTTCATGACAGCAAAGCCTTGCCGGAGCTCGTGGATGAGAGCGACAAGGTTCTGTACGCCGACAGCGCTTACTCGGGGAAAGATCTGCAAGCGAGCCTCCCGGAAACAGTTGAATGCCGCATCCATGAGAAAGCCTACCGCAATCATCCGCTCACCGAAGAGCAGAAAGCGGACAACAAGGAGAAGTCGAAGGTGCGGGTACGCATCGAGCACATCTTCGGATTCATGACGATGAGCCTGCACGGGCTCACCGTGCGCTCGGTTGGGCTTGCGCGAGCGAAGTTCAATGCCGGGCTCACAAATCTGATATACAACCTCTGCCGGTACGAGATATTGAGCAGGACCGTAATGGGGGTGGGATAAGTGCGCCCAAAAGCAGGGAATACCCCTGCTTTTAGGGCAATATAGGCCGGAAACATACTAGCATTTTTGCCAAAAAGGGAATCCAAGTCGAATTTTTGGCGGTCTGTTTCAAAAACTGATCAGAAAAACGGGTTTTTAGAGGTTCCCTGTTGTCAATATGCTTTCTGACATCAGCGTTGCGCTTCCTTTAAGCTCATTGCAGCATCACTGTTTCCCCCAGCTTTTCCAGCAGCAGATTCGTTTCCATCACGGAAAGGCCCTGCCCGATGGCGGATATGACAATGGAATCCCACGGATTCCGGGGATAAAGCGAACCGTGGCCGGCATAGCGGAGCAGATATTGCGTCTCGGCGAGGTCCAGCCGCATGGCCAGTGCCAGCGCCAAGAGTTTTGGCCGCGACGGATTCTCCTTGCGCCCGGAAAAAATTTGGTAGGCGTAGCCACGGTCCAGATGCGACTCGTGAATCACCTCATTCTTCTCCAGATGCTTCTGCGCCAGCAACTGCTCCAGGTACTCCGGGAGCGGGCGCAGGAACTCCCCCTGGTTCTCCGACAGGAACCGCTCGATTTTCGCGTCCTGTTCCAACTCCGCGAACAGATTCTCTGTGTCCTTTTTCTGCATCGTGTTGTCACTCCCTGTCCTTCTTTGGTAAAATGGTAGTATATCGGAGCAGGAAAGGCAAGCGGAAAATGAATCTATGGGAAAAGTATTTGGGCACAACTTATGAACTGGTAGATATCCTGAAGGAATCGGCCGACAGCAGCGTGGCCCTCGTCTACGACCGCACCGCGAAGCAGGTCTGCGTCATGAAACAGCGGGCCCTGCGCTCCCGGGAGTTGTATCAGACGCTCAAGGCCTGCCCCAATCCGTATATCCCCCGCATCTATCACCTCACGGAACAGGGTGGGCAGCTCATCGTCATCGAGGAATACATCGACGGTACTACTCTGGAAACATACCTGGAGAACCAGCCATCGCAAGCTTTGACCGAAGCAGAAGCAGCGGATATCCTGCGCCAGCTTTGCGAATGCCTGGCGCCGCTCCATCAGGCCGGCATCATTCACCGGGATATCAAACCAGCCAACATCATGCTGACGCCGGATCACGTCGTAAAACTCATCGACTTCGGCATCGCCCGTGTCGTAAGCCCCGAGCAAAAAACCGACACAACAATCCTCGGCACGAAGGGCTACGCCGCGCCGGAGCAGTATGGCTTTGGGCAGACCGACGCCCGCAGTGATATTTACGCCCTCGGCGTCACGATTAGCCAGATGCTGGGCCACGGATACCACGGTTATATGGAAGCACCGCTTGCCCGCTGCCGGTCCCTCGACCCCGCCCAGCGATACCCTTCGACATCGGCGCTCCTGCAGGATATCTCCCGCTGCCAGCGCCACCAGCGAATAAAGCGTTTGGGCCTGCTGGCCGCAGCGGCATTCCTTCTGGGGCTGAACCTCTTTTTCTTCGTTCCTCCAGCGCCAAAGCAGGAGGAGCCAACCCCTGCCGTGGAGACTATCCCGGCCGCCGAACCGCCCTCCCGGCCATCCCCTGTTCCGACTCCCTCGCCGGAAAAGACGCCGGAATCCGAACCCGCGCCCCCGCCGGAACTTCCACCGGGTGAAACGCCCCCGGCCACCCCGGAGGAAGCGCCATCCCCGTCGGCCGAATCCAAAGAAGAACGGCCTGCTCCCGACAAAAAACCGGAACCGCCGGAAAAGGACGCGAACCGCCCCGATGAAGCAGCCGACGACCCTTCGGTGGAGTCCGACGTATTCATCAGGGAAAGCGAGTGGCAGAGGGAGTTCCACATCGACGAAGCGACCTGGCGCCACTGGCAACAAGCGGACGGCAGCATTTATCTGCCGCCGGAGTGGACCCTTCGCGTCCACGTAGAGAATCCGACCCGAAAGGATTACCCCAGTGCCCGATGTCTGCTCCGAATCATCCGCCCCTACGCCGACCCGGACGAAATCGTGAAAGAATCCGAGGACGGGCCGGTACGGGCCGGAGAAACGAAGGACTTCGTCTACCCCCTGTCCGGCTATCCTCTGGCCCGGATTACCTTCGTCGAAATCACCTTCCGCTTGAAGCGGTCGGACGGCGAGATTCAGGAAGTAGCCTATGGCCTCCAAAGCGCGATTCATTTGGAAAGCGCCGAAAATAAGCTCGCCCCGAATCGCAAGCGATAGACAGAAGGCGCCTCCATCGTTCCGGCCTCCCTCCAGGCAACAATCTATCGAAAACCACATAGACAGCATAGCCATCAAAGAGCACCCACGCCATCACAACCGGCCTGGGTGCTCTTTTCGTAAAAATCCCCATAGTGTGCTGTCAGCATACCAAAAGCGAAAAAGCGTTTGCTATACTAACCCTGTGAATCTCTCTCAATCTTCGTATGATTAGCGATCTCCAATTCCGCTATCATCGGCAAAGGCACGTCGCGCCTTTGGCCCATTCCCCATCTGTGCCGCCAGCGACAGCGGCAGAATGGAGTTCATCATGCAATTAGTGGCCGCTTTTCTCCTCGTTTTTGGGAGCTTTATTGTTTTACGGTTGTACGGACTGAATGTGCGGGGCGTACAAGAAGGCGAAAGTGTCGTGAAACTACTGAACGACCCCCGAACCCTTGCCTTCTCCGTCATGAACCTCATCGCCCTGTCCGACGAACTCCCTGCCAACTTCAAAAGCCTGGATTTCTTCAGCGCATTACGTGAAGCCGCCACCGGTGTCTTCGGCCTCCTTCTGGGATCCGCCATCGTCCTCTGGCTGATCTATGGCATCATGTCGCTCTTTGGGCGAAAGCCGGCGGAAGAGGAAGACATCAACGAATTCAAAGCAAACCGGAAGGAAAAAGCCTTTTGGTGGTACATCGCGATAGACGTTGCCTTGAACATCTATTTCTATTTCTTCGCGTAACCGGCAAAGGAATCCTCACCGGAAAAGACGCCCCCATCGCGGCAAGGAGGGACAGCGATGACTCGAAAAAGCTATCTGGCGATTCTCCTGTTGGCCTTGATGATCCTATCCGTTTTCCTCGCCGGCTGCGGCGGCCCGCCCAGGAACACTGAGGACTTCATCAAGCGATACAATCGGGAAATCGGGCATGTCGCCAAAGACCGCAACTTCAACGCCAATGCCGTCACGATCACCAATCCCGGCTCCGCCCTCGGCATGAAAGGGCAAATGCTCGCCGACGAAAACATCATTTTCGCCGCCGAGACCACAAACGCCGGGCTGACGGTATCCTTCACCATGGACTCGGACCTGGACTCGGACATCCTGTTCGGCGTCATCGAGGCTACCATACCCGCGACTGGCGGTGACACGGAAAAAGTCCTGAAAGGCATGGGCATCCAGACCGGAACCCGCTACCGCATCCCCGCCTACTACCAGCGGGAATACCGCTATGACAAGCATACGACCTACAGCGTGGTCTCCGGGGCCGGCATCATCATATTCTCCGCCGAAATTCAATAAGTTCCTCACATAACCAAACAGGCATGGCCCATCCGGCCATGCCTGTTTATCTCTGCTCATAGTGTGCTGGCAGCATACCAAAAGCGCAAATACGCCTGCTATACTAAGCCTGTGAATCTCTCTCATGCCCTCAAGCGCCTTCATGAACCCTAATAAAAGTGAGCGAAAATCGCGAAAGAACGGCATGATTTGACGGTAGCTCCGCCTGCTTATAACACTAAATCCACTTATAGCATGAAGTAGCTGGACACAACGAAAACGAGGTGCCCACGATGAAAAACCGGATCCGCGAACTCCGCGAACGACGTGACCTCACCACCGACGAAGTCGCCAAAATCCTCGGCGTGGACCGCAGCGCCGTCGTGAAATGGGAAACCGGCGTCAACCTGCCGCGCCTTGATAAAGCCATCGCCCTGGCAAAACTGCTTCGCTGCTCCATGGACGAAATGCTGGGGCTGGATTAGCCGGAATCATCAGGCAAGTTTGCGCCGGTGATATGGTTTTACATCATTATTCAAGGCGTAGCGAAAATACACGGGAGATAGGATGCTGGGTAATGATTATTGACATAAAAAAGTCAAAAAGACAAACGGCAAAATGGATACGAAAGGTAAAAACCTTGCTATTACGGGATTTATTCGGCTTATATCCGATTTTTGGCGACTATTTCTACTGAACAAAACGCTTGACATGGTGTCAAATGATGGTCAAAAGGACCCAGTGTTTTCCGTACAGGGAATCGAAAACCTCTCCCATGGAAACCAGGGCCAAGTTTTTCCACCGGTGCCGCCTTAGGCCGTCAAAAAATGTCGGCTCAGCCTGCTATACTGAAATCAGGCCATGAAAGATGTCAGCATAAGAAGGCATGATCGGAGAAATATCGGTAAATCAAGGAGGTGCCACGATGGTTTTTCTCAAGGATACCTGGCTGCGAAACATCACGTTGGTGAAAGCGCTTTACGACGTCATCATCATGTTCCTGTTCGATCTGATAGCAATCCCCCTGTTTTGCATCTTGTGCGATTGGGAAGAAATTGCCGACATTATCGAGGACCACGGCCAGCGGGTTCAGAAACACAAGGCCGTCCTGCTGTATATGTTCTGGGCCGATGTGATTGACCGGCAGGAAGCGGACGCCATCGCCAGGTCCTTTGCGCCGGAATACCCCGACGATGAATGAATGGACAGGCGCGATGGCCGCTCGTTTCGCCCCGGTTTGTTGAAAAAAGGAAGTGAGTGTATGGGGTATCTGGTTCTTTTCATCCTCCCGTTCCTGTTTGTATGGTGGCTTGGGAAAAGCATCGGCAACGCGCTCTTCGGCGAAGGAAAGCCGGGTGAGACAACGCTTTGGGATATTCTCATGGCGGGCAGCTGTATCCTGTTCATTCTCTACAGCTTTTACGGCTTCCTGTCCTCGCTCTTCCACATCTTCTTCGGATAAGGAAAGCGCTTTTTGGTCACTTTTATTATTCGAGGTTTTATGGGTGAAAGACCTTATTTATCCTCAAATTTCCCTTGATTTTATTGGGCTCTGAGTTTCGCAAAACCCTCTTGAATCGAAACAGGCATCGTGGAAGGAAAACACCCTTCTACGATGCCCGTTATTCTAAACGCTTAGAAAATAGCTGTCGTACGTTCCTTTACGTGCGACAGCTATTTCTTTCGCTCAAAGTGTGCTGGCAGCATACCAAAAGCGCAAATACGCCTGCTATACTAAGCCTGTGAATCTCTCTCATGCCTTCGTTCCTGCTCGTGAACCGCGTCCAGTGTGATATCCACGATGCGCTTCCCCTCGTCACTCAGTGCTAAGTATTTACGCATCTGGTCATGGTCATGCGAATCAACAGCAGCCATCTCGCTCTCAAAGGGCGTCGCGTCCCTTCCAAGGAGGTAATCCGTAGTGACGCCGAACAGCTCCGTTAACTCGTCCAACTTGCGCACCGGACGGCTGAATCCACGCTCATATTTATTGTACGCCGCGCGCGTCATGCCGATACGCTCGGCGACCTCTCTCTGCGACAGCCCCTTCGCTTCACGGAGCATCCGCAGGCGACTGGCGGTTATATTCATGGGCATCCGCTCCTTGCCCCTTATTATATGTGAGAGACAATCACGAACGAAAGCCGTTATTTTACTACACC
>JAEEGN010000031.1 GCA_016280345.1 Selenomonadaceae bacterium
AGACGGTGGACGAGCTCGATTACCGCCACATCCTGCACCAGAATAGCGTCGGGACGGATTGTGCCAAGAAACGAGAGGAACTCCTCCAGTTCCGGCAACTCGCTCTCGCTGATCAGATTATTGATGGTGACATAGAGGCGCACCCGACGGTGGTGCGCGTACCGGACCGCATCGGCCAGGGCCTCATTGCTGAAGTTCATGTCCTGCCGGTGCAGGCGCATATTAAAATGCTTGCCGCCGAGATAGACCGCATCGGCGCCGGCCTCCACCGCCGCTTCCAAGGCCTCCCGATTGCCCGCCGGTGCCAAAAGCTCTACGGAATCACGCTGTAAGATCAATTCGCTCGCGCTCCTTTTGGATTTGCTTTCTCCTATTATAGCAAGTTCCCCCGCATTCGTAAATGCGGGGGAACAAGATCCCGCCGTTGCGGAAGAGAGGGGCACCGCTCAATCGTCCATCCCTCCGCGCCGGGCACGGAAGAACGACTGGAGGATAGACCGGCACTCGTCCTCCGCGATGCCGGCCGTCACCTCGATATGGTGGTTCAGGGATGGATGCGCCGGGATATTGAAGATGGACTCCACGCTGCCGGCCCTTGTGTCCGGCACGCCATAGACGACACGCTTCAGGCGGGCCATCACCAAGGCGCCGGCGCACATCGGGCAGGGCTCCAGCGTGACGTAGAGGGTACAGCCGCTGAGCCTCCACCGTCCAAGCCGGCGCCCGCCCTCGCGGATGGCGATGATTTCGGCGTGGGCGGTGGCGTCGTGATTGGCCTCCCGCCGGTTATGAGCGCGAACAACGACGCCGCCCTCATCATCGACGAGGACGGCGCCAATGGGAACCTCTCCCTGCTCCATCGCGGTTCGCGCTTCCGCCAGGGCCAGCTGCATGTATTCCAAATCACTTTTCATACGAACGGTTCCTCAACCTTTCAAATCCCGAAGGATAACCGTGACTGTTGGCCGGGTTTCCCGAATTCAGTTCCAGGATGTACGAAGCTTCCGGGGCTTCCTCCGGTTCTTTTGCGGGGCGCTTCCGGCGCACCTCCCGCGCCAACTGCTGTTCGAATTCCTGTCCGGCCGAACCAGAAAAACCGCGGCGCTGCCGGAAATACTGTCCAACATTGTTGGTAACCCTTTTGATAGCCGAAACTTTCTCAACCCGTCTGTTGTCCATATCGGATCCCTCCTCATGAAACGAAAACGAGAGGACGCACCGAAAAGCACGGCACGTTTTCAACAACCGGCGGCGGAAAGCACGCGAAACGATGATGGATGGCAGACGTTGGGTAGCGGTGAAAAAACAGGTCTCACCGCGATGGGAACGGAACCTTTTCCAGAAGTTCCCGGGGCTTTTCGAGCAGGACCCGGGCCCCGCTTTCCGTCAGTTCCTCCCGGGGACGAAACCCCCATAGGACGCCGACGGGCAGCGTCCCCGACCGGACGGCGGCCTCCATGTCCACAGCGGTGTCGCCCAGGTAAGCCGTCTCCTCCGGCCGGACCTGGAGCTGCTCCATGACATAGAACACGTTCGCCGGATCGGGCTTCGGCGGCGCGCCCGGACGGTCACCAGTGAAGACATCGAATGTACCGGGCGCAAAGAGCTTTCCAAGAACCGCCTCCGCCGCCGTCTGGTGCTTGTTGGTGCAGACGGCCAGCTTCACGCCACGGCCGCGAAGAGCGATCAGCAGCTCGGGAATCCCGTCATAGGGACGCGTGTGATCCAGCAGGCGGCGGGCGTAAATCTCCTTGTACTTCGTCAACGCCCGCTCCGTTTCCTCCGGGCCGGCTTCGGGAAGCAGGCGTTGGACGAGCTTGCGTGAACCATTGCCGACGAAATAGCGGTAGGCATCCGTCGCATGAGGCGCCCGGCCATACGACGAAAGCAGCTCGTTGCCACTGGCTGCAAGATCCGCCAGGGAATCCGCCAGCGTGCCGTCAAGGTCGAAAACCACAGCCCGGTAAACCATCGCCCTCTCCCCCTTCCCGAAGGAAATCAGCCGCGCTGCACCGATAGCTGGAGACGGTGCAACAGACGCTCATGCTCCTGCTCCAGCGTCCGGGCTTCGTGCAGCAACTCATTGGCCCGGCGAATCGTAGCAGCGTCCTTGGTATTCAGCCATTCGCCATAGAGCCGGCAATACTCGATACGTGTCCTGGCGATGCGCAAGCGCAGTTGGTGAATGGGTTGCGCCGGCGGCGGGGACGCCACGGCTTCCAGTTCCGCCAGACGAGTCTGCCAATCCGGCAGGAGCTCGTCTTCCACAATCCGGCGCAGAGCCTGGCGGACGTCGGTATCCCCGAGACTCCGGCCCCGCATGATGGCGGCGCGCTGACGATCCGTCTCCTGAACGAGGGCATCGTGCCGCTCCAGAATAGAGACGGTCTCCTCAAGATATGCCTTGAGCTTCGCCTGCCTCGACCGAGCGAGGAAAGCGACGAAATCGCGGAAATTCACGATTTCCCTGAGCTGCCAGCGACCGGACTCCGTCTTCAGAAGCTGTGCCCGGAGGACGAAGTCCTCACCGGCGGCCGCCGGCAAAACGCGAAGGCGCGCCGTGGCGGTGCCGCTCCCAGTATCTTTCTCCAGGGAATCGATCCCCCGGAAGGCAATCTCCTTGAGACCGAGCTTTGAGAGAATCAGCCCCGAATCCACCGGCGTTTCCGTTCCGTCCGTCGGCTCGGGATTGCCGCCCCAGACGCCGGTGCGGACGAAGTCCCAGAGAACGCTGCGAAAGCTGTTCTGCAACGGAATCCGGAACATTTCCGCCAAGCTGCTGATGGAATCACGCGACGCGTCCGTGAGAGACCGATCGGCGTCCATCATGCCCGCCAGCACGGCGTCAACAGCGGAAGCGGTCAGATGCTCCGCGTCCACATACTGGTCAAAGGCCTGCTGGTCGTGCCGGGCAATCGCGTTCTGGATCTGGCGCAGAGCGTACTCCGGTGATTTCGTATAGGAACCAAAGTACCAGGCCCCCATCCCGGCCAGCACTGCCGCCATTACCACCAACGCGGCAATCAACCGGTTTTTTCCCGGCTTGGGAAGCTGAAAAGGCATTGGGCTCCATCCCTTCTCCTGATAAGCAGGATAATCTCTGTTCTTTCATTATGCACCTAATCCCTTGATTTCGCAAGGGGTTTCGTCAATCTTCGGCAAAAATCGCACGCCGGAAAAAAATCACGCCTCCCCTTTCGGCTGATTTCCTTTCCGGATTGCGCCGGAAGGCAGGCCGGTGAAGCGTCGCGCCGCTGCTTCAGGAAAAAATCGGCCGGCACGCTGAAAAAAAAGGCGCATTTGTGGTATAATATGGACATTTGATGAGCGCGTAGCGCGAATTCAGTGCCGCATACAGATCTGCCCGCTTGATGAGGCAAGCCCGATGGGCGAAGGTGAATTCAGCGGACAGCGGATACTGGTCTTTTTTCTCCGGCCGGATTCTTCGGCCGTCATAAAACCGATGGGAGCGGACTTATGAACAGGAACGAACTTTGCTGGTGTGGAAGCGGAAAGAAGTATAAGCATTGCCATCTGGCCTTCGACAAACGGCTGGATGAGATACGGTTCGATTTCTTCAAGGGGCAGGTGCGACCGCCCCACAAAATCATCAATAACGCCGAGGACGTTGCGGCCATCCGCCGGGCCGGCGTCGTGAACGGCGGCGCCCTCGACCGGGTGGCGGAGCTGATCGGGCCCGGCGTCGATACCGCGTCTCTGGACAAGGCAGCGGCCGACTACATCACCTCCCACGGAGGGATTTCCGCCTGCCTGGACTACGAGGGCTTTCCCAAGAGCGTCTGCATCTCCATCAACGACGTCGTCTGCCACGGCATTCCCTCGCCGGAGACCATTCTGCGGGAGGGGGACATCGTCAACGTCGATATCACGACAATCCTGGACGGTTACTTCGCCGACGCTTCGCGGATGTTCATGATCGGCGAGGTTTCACCGGAAGCCCGGCGGCTAGTGGAAGTGACGAAGGAGTGCATGGAGTTAGGCATCGCCGCCGCCGGCCCCTGGCGCTGGCTGGGGGACATCGGCGACGCCTGCGGCAATCATGCTAAAAAGAACGGCTACTCGGTCGTAACGGCTCTGGGAGGTCACGGCGTGGGGAAAGAGTTCCACCTTGAACCCTTCGTACCCCATGTGGGCAAGCCGGGGACGGGGATGCTCCTGGTTCCCGGCATGGTGCTGACGGTGGAGCCGATGATCAACGAAGGTACCTACAAGGTCACCACCGACCCGATAGACGGTTGGACCGTCCGCACAAAGGACCACCGTCTCTCCGCCCAGTGGGAAAAGACAATCCTGATCACGGAAACGGGAACGGAGGTATTGGCAAGCTGATGGCATCGTTTACGGATCTCCCCGTGCGGGAGGAGGCGCTGGAGATTTTGCGGCAAAACGGGATCACCGAGCCCACGCCGGTGCAACAGGCGGCGATTCCTGTAGCTCGGGCGGGCCGCGACGCCGTAGTGCAGGCGCCCACCGGAACCGGTAAGACGCTGGCTTTCCTGTTGCCGCTCATGGAACGCATGAAGCCAGCTGTTGACGCGGTGCAAGGTCTGGTGGTGACCCCCACCCGGGAACTGGCCCAGCAGATTTCCCGGGTAGCGAAGGAACTCGCGCCCGCTTTTGGGCTAAGCGTCATGGCGATTTACGGGGGCGACGATATCGAGCGCCAAAAGGAAAAACTCGGCCGCCATCCCCATCTCATCGTCGGCACGCCGGGCCGCCTGCTCGACCACATGCGCCATCACACCCTGCGACTGGAGACCGCCAGCCGCGTCGTACTGGACGAGGCTGACGAGATGCTGAAGCTGGGCTTTCTGGAGGACGTGGCGACGATCCTGGAAGCCCTGGCAAAGGACCGGCAGATCCTGCTCTTTTCCGCCACCATCCCCGATCGGATACGGGCGCTGGCCCGACGTTTCATGCGACGCCCGGAAGAAATTCACATCGAGACCGGGCAGGCCTCCCTCGCCATCATACGACAGACCGTCGTCAATACCACCGAGGAAACGAAACTCGATCAGCTTTGCGAAATCATCAACACCCGCCAGCCCTATCTGATGATGGTATTCGCCGCCACCCGGCAGCGCGTCCGCACACTGACACTGGCGCTGGCGAAGCGGGGCTATCTGGTGGACGAGCTCTCCGGCGACCTCACCCAGTCTCAGCGGGCGCTTGTCCTGCGCCGCTTCCGACAGGCGGAACTGCAGGTTCTGGTGACAACCGACATCGCCGCCCGGGGTCTTGACATCGAGGGCGTGACGCAGGTGGTAAACTACGACCTGCCCCGGACCACGGAGGACTACGTCCACCGCGTGGGCCGCACCGGGCGAGCCGGCCATGACGGCGAGGCCGTGACCTTCGTCACCGCCCGCCAGTACGACCAGCTCCGCCGCATCGAGGCCGGCATCCGGCGGCGCATCGAGAAGCAAAGCTCCCCGCGCCGCGTCCAGAAAGCGAAAGCCCGGGAAGAAGCTCTGGCGAAGCTCCGCCGTGAGCGCCGGGAGGAACAGGAAAAGAAGTCCCGGCCCCTGAGCAAGTACGCGAACCGCAAAGGCGCCGGCCATAAGGGGCGCAACCCACGCAGCCGGCGAAACCCGGCGGGCAGGAAATGACAAGGATGAGCGCCGGACCGGTGAACATATCCCGGACCGGGCAGGAAGGATGATGGATATGGCAGGCAGTCACCTGAACCGTGACCGCAACAGCGCGATGATGATGGATCTCTACGAATTGACGATGGCCAACGGCTACTTCCGGCAGCACAGCAGCGGCTCCCGGGTGGCCTTTGACGTCTTTTTCCGCAAGAACCCCGAGGACGGCGGTTTCTCCATTTTCGCCGGACTCGAACAGGTATTGGAATACCTGGAGGAAATGCGTTTCTCCGCGGAGGACATCGCGTACCTTCGCGGTCTCGGCCTTTTCGACGACCGTTTTCTCGACTATCTGGCGAAGTTCCGTTTCACCGGCGACGTGTACGCGTTCCCCGAAGGTACGGTGATGTACCCCGGCGAGCCGGTCCTCACTGTCGTCGCCGGTCTGGTGGAAGCGCAGATGGTGGAAACCGAGATCCTGGCTCAGATCAATCACCAGTCTTTGATCGCCACCAAGGCCCGGCGCATCGTCAAAGCGGCCGGGGGGCGTCCCGTCTCGGACTTCGGCGCCCGCCGGGCCCACAACAACGATGCCGCCATTTACGGGGCACGGGCCGCTTACATTGGCGGCGTCGTCGGCACCGCCACCGTGGCGGCCGGCCAGTATTTCGACATTCCCGTGGGCGGCACCATGGCCCACAGCTGGGTCATGTACTACAAGGATGAACTCGACGCCTTCCGGCGCTTCGCCGCCCTCTATCCCGACAACTGCATCCTGCTCATCGACACCTTCGACGTCCTGAAGTCCGGACTGCCGCACGCCATCGAGGTCTTCCGGGAAATGCGGGCCAAAGGCATCCGATCGAAGAACTACGGCATCCGCATCGACAGCGGCGACCTCGCCTACCTCACGAAAAAGACGCGGCAAAAGCTGGACGCCGCGGGCTTCGAGGACGCGAAGATCGTCATCTCCAACAGCCTCGACGAATACACCATCTCCTCCATCCTGAGCCAGGGGGGGCAGGTGGACTCCTTTGGTGTCGGCGAACGCATGATCACCTCGAAGAACGATCCCGTCTTCGGCGCTGTTTACAAACTCTGCGCCGTCGAGGAAAACGGCGTGATGGAGCCACGCATCAAGGTCTCCGAAGTCATCGAGAAGGTCACGAACCCCGGCCTCAAAGAGGTCTATCGCGTGTACGACCAGAACGGCCGGGCGGTGGCGGAGCTCATCGCCCGGAAGGGTGAACCCATCGACCTCGCCGCCCCTGACGAATTCATCGACACCGAACGCCCCTGGAAGGTCCGCCACTTCGAGAACTGCACCGCGAAGAAGCTCCAGCGCCTGATGATGAAAGACGGCCAGCGCACGGCGCCGCCGGAAACGGTGAAGGGCATCGCCGCCTTCGTGCGCCGCCAGCTCTCCACCGAAATCTGGGAGGAAGAGCAGCGCTTCGAGAACCCCCACAAGCACTTCATGGACATGACACCGGCCTACTACAAGATGAAGATGGCCATGCTGAGCCAGGAAGTATAGACCGTCGAAAAAACAATATAGGGCAATAGAAAAGCCGTCGTTTCCCACAAGCCGGGAACGACGGCTTTTCTGTTGTCCGGAGCCTCGGAAAAACCGGATCAAACTGCGCTCCGGGCAGTATCAGAGGCAACGCGTCAGTGGTTCCTGGCCGCGGCTGCCAGGAGCAGAGTGGCAACGGCCAGCAGCAGGCCGGCCGCGATCAGGACCGCTCCGGCAATCTGTGGGAGCTTTCGTTGGTTCCTGCGCCCCAACAGCAGCAGAAGAATTCCGGCTGCGACGAGAAGTACCATGAGGGAAAAGGAATCAATCATGATGGCGTTAACGCTCCTTTCTTTTTCCGGAAAGGAAAAACAGGCCGCGGGGCGTTTGGGCACTGCGGCCTGTAACGGTTCGGCCGGATGCGTTTACCCTGCCGAACGAATTGGGATTTTACCTGATGAACTCCATATCTTCCCCGGCGTTTTCCTTTTTGTCCTGCCAGGTCAGCGTGCCGTTGCGCAGGATGAAAACGGCGCTGCCGTCGTTGTAAATCTCTTTATTCGTAACGCTGTTTTCTTCCGTATAGGCGTAGTCGGTGCGCGTCCCGTTGCTTCGGCTGTTGCTGAAGAGAATGGCCGCGTCGTTGTCATAGGTGCAGTGATAGGTCCACCGGCTGCCCTCGGCGGCGCTGCTGGCCCATTGGATTTCCACGAGGTATCCGGCGCCTTCCCGACTGATCACGGCGGTGCAGCGGCCGCAGCCCCAGACGCCCACATAATCGGCGGCCTTCACGCCGGCACTCGTCTCATGGTATCCGTCGTTCCGGTTGCGCACGAAACGCATGGCCCCGTCCTGCCCGGAGCGGAGCTCTGTCTGCGTCGCTGCCCCGTCCCTGGGGAAGGCCGCCCACAGCTTGTTGGCGCTATTATAGACGGAGTACCAGGGAGACGCGGTGTCCTTGTCTTCGAGGCTCAGCCCGCCTTCTTCATAAAAAGAGTACCAAAGGGATTTCGATCCGTCAGGATGTTCCTCCGAGGTCATCCGAACCGTGCCGAACGCTTTGCCGTCTTCATAGAGCAGCTCGTAGGTGCCGTCAGCATAAATCGTCAGGACTCTCGCGTCCGGAACACCTTCCTCGCGCCAGGTGCCGGCAATCCCCTGAAGGCTGGTATCGCTGGCAGCGGCAGCGTTCATGGCGGCAGCGCAGGCAACCGATCCCACGTCCGGCATGACATCATTTGTCCAGGCAGCGCCGCCCGCAAGGCAGACTGCCATGACAAGCGCGAAAGCCGGGCGGAACTTATTGCTTGTAGTTTCATGCAACTTCATTGGCCGTAGCCCCTTTCATCCGTCAGTTCTTCAGCCGGCAGCCGTTTCCCAATGCGTGTTGGAGTGGTAGCGCCAGCGGTATTTCCCGTGGTATTCGGGAATGTCCGGATTCTGGATGTAGAAGGTGTACGCGATGTATTCTCCGGGGGCAACGTAGATATCGTCAACCTCATGGAATATTTCGGTATCCGACCACATTTCCTGCCCATTGTCGGCAATGAGCGTGAGGTCGTATTTCAGCCATTTGACATAGGCGCCCCGGTCGCCTTCATTCTGGAAGTAACCGACGATTTCCGCCTCACCGGCATTGTGCAGATAAACATGCTCCGTATTGAACTTTATGACCGGTCTCGCCAGCGCCGGTGACGGGAAGGCCGCCAGGCAGAGGGCGACGAAGGCGAAAAACGCGAAGAGTTTGGACGCGGATGACTTCATGTGCTATGACCTCCTCATAAACTGTTGAGATACTGCGTCAGGGAAAGCTCAATCCTGCCGCGCGTGGTGGTAACGTTGCTCGATGTCACGCATGGTTCTAGTATGACGTTCTCTTTCCCGCTCCAGGGCATGGTTCCGCTTATCGTGCGGATGGCTGCGGTACCGGTGTCGGATCGAATCCATCTCCCGCTCGTGGCGCTCTTTCTCCTCCCGAAGAGCGCGGCGGTACTCTCCTTCCCGGTGTCTTTCATCCCGTTCGTAGCGGCTGTCCCTGGCATGCCGGTCGTCCCTGTCATATCGGCCGTGCCGGTTGTCCCGGTTATGCCGGTCGTCCCTGTCGTGCCGGTCATCCCTGTCATATCGTCCATGCCGGTCGTCCCTGTCGTGCCGCTCGTCCCTGTCATATCGGCCGTGCCGGTTGTCCCGGTCATGTCGGTCGTTCCTGTCGTGCCAGTCATCCCTGTCATATCGGCCGTGCCGATTGTCCCGGCTGTGCCAGTTATCCCTGTCATGCCGCTCGTCTCTGCCGTCCCTGTTGTACTGGTCGCTCTGGTGATGAGGCGCCGCCTCTGCCACATTCCCCGAAGGTATCGCAATCCACGCGATATTCATCGTCATCAGTCCGCAGAGCGCCGCCGAAATCAGCTTCTTTTTCCCCATCGTCTCACCTCCTTCCCTCATGTTTTATATATACGATGTAAACATGGGAAATCCTTTAGGAAAAGATTATGATTTTCTTAAGACTGACACAAAAACGTACGGCACGTCTTTCACGGGGCGGCGCCGCCTTGTATCCGCCGGCCGCCAGCCCTCACCGCCTCACAGTGTCCCTTGAGGGGGATTATGCGATAAAGGAACCATCAGCCGGAGTGGTGGAGGACATCTTCTTCTGAATTATGAAATAAAACAGAGACAATAATCTCCCCAAAACCTGATCAGTTTTTTCACCCCGCTCAAGTCCCCGTCATTCCTTAGGGTTCAAGGCTTGCTTTTACTGCCCGGGCGCGGTTAAAAGACGTCACTTCAAAAAAGCTCCTTTTCCGCGACATTTGTGCCGATTTGTCATTCACTGTCCATTTCCGCCCCCTCCATCAATGGGATAAGGAGGTGAATCGTTGTGCCTTCCCCCAGGGCGCTTTCCAGTGACAGCCCGATGCCATGCGCCTCAGCAATCCATCGGGCAATCGCGAGCCCCAGGCCCGTGCCGCCCGTCCTGGCGCCGGTTTCCTTCGTGCGGGCGCTGTCCACCCGGTAAAAGCGGTCAAACACCTTTTCCTGATGCTCCGGCGCGATCCCGACTCCGTCGTCGGCTACCGTCACATGGAAGCGACCGCCCTCGCGGCGGGACGCGAGCGTGATATGGCCGCCTGCCGGCGTGTACTTAATCGCGTTCTCGATGAAAACGCGGAGCATCTGCCGGATCAGCACGGCGTCGCCAGAGATGGTTCCGGCATCGTTGGCCGCCAGCGTGAACAAATGCTCCGTCGCCACCAGCTCCGTTTTCTTCGCCACGTCGGCCACCAACGCCGCCATATCCACCGGCCCCCGGTTCAGCGCCTGCCGGTTTATATCGGCCCGGGCCAGAAACAGCAGCCGCTCAATCAAAGCCTTCATGTTCTGCGCTTCCGAGCGGATAGCGGCGATGCCCTCGTCCAGCGTCTCGGCGTCCTCGCGTCCCCAGCGGCTCAGCATATCTGAGTACCCCAGGATTACCGTCACCGGCGTCCGAAGCTCATGGGAAGCGTCGGAAACGAACTGCCGCTGCTGGGCGAAGCCCGATTCCAGCCGGGCCAGCATATAGTTGAACGTCACTGCCAACTCCCGGAGCTCATCGTTGGCCGGAGGTTCCGGAATGCGGCGGCTGAGGTCCGATACCTCGATTTCCTGTGCCGCCTGCGTGATGGTGCGAATCGGCTTCAACGTCCGCCGGCTCACGAAGTAACCCGCCAGAAGCGCGATGAGGATGCCCAGCGTATTCGTCAGAAGCAGGGTGCGTGTCAATGCCTGAAGGAACGGCCCCTCCGCCGTGATGATCCGCAGGAAATGAAGATCGTAACGCCGTCCCTGCCAATCGACGGGAGCCGTTTCATAGTACAGGTGGAAATTGTCCAGGATGACCACCCGCATTGCCTGATTTGCCCAGAACGGCGGATCCTCCACGAAGTTCGCCTGTACCTCCTCCAGCGACGGATAGTGCCCGGCGCTGTCAAACACCTTTTTCCCCGTGTCGTCTGTCACCCGGAGCACCACGCCCGGTGTCAGCGCCCCGTCCCGGTATAGCTGCACCACGAAAGCCGGTGGCGGTTCCCAGTCAGGATCCCGCGCCAGCCTTTCCTGCTGCTGCTGCGGTGAGAGCGGCGACGGCAACTTGTCCGGCGGCAGTTCTGCTGTCGCCTTCGCTGATGCCAGCGACCGCTCCACGCTGCTTTCCAGGTCCACCTCCGCCTGATGATACAACGCGAAGTAGATGCCCGGAATCGTCAAAAGACTCGTCAGGAGCAATATGCAGATCAGGATTGCCGCATTGACCAGTGTCAGCCGTGTCGAAATGCGCAGGGAATCAATCCTTGATAACATAACCGACGCCCCGCATCGTATAAATGAACTTCTGGCCGAACCGCTCGTCGATCTTCGAACGCAGGTACCGGATATAGACGTCCACCACATTCGTATCGCCAATGTAGTCGTACCCCCAGACCGTCTGCAGAATCTGATCGCGGCTCAGCACCATGCGCTTGTTGCGGAGCAGGTACTCCAGCAACATATACTCCTTCTTCGTCAGCTCCACCAGCTCGCCTTTCACCTTTACCTCGTAACGGGCCGGGTACATCACCAGATCACCCGCCACCAGGATTTCCCCTTCCGTCGGTTCCGCCGCCGGCTGATGCGCCCGGAGCGCTGCCCGGATACGTGCCAGAAGCTCCTGGATGGCGAAGGGCTTCGTCATGTAATCGTTGGCGCCGATATCGAGCCCGCTCACTTTGTCCTCAAGGTCATCCTTCGCCGTCAGCATGATGATCGGCACGTCCGACAGCTTGCGGACGTTCTGGCAGATGGCCAGCCCGTCCATCTCCGGCAGCATGAGGTCCAAAAGCACCAGATCGTAATTCTCCTGCAGGATGCGCTCATAAGCCCGGCGGCCGTTCGACTCCGTCGCTGTCTGAAAACCTTCGTGCTCCAGCTCCATTTGCAGAAACCGGGCAATACGGCGCTCGTCCTCCACAATGAAAATCTTTACCGCATCTTCCATCGCGGCTCGCCTCCTTTCTTCCTGTCATCATACCCTAATCCCGACAAAAAGAAAAGCGTTCCCGCCGCCTTTTAATGAAACTCTCATCTCGCGGCCGGAACGCTTCATGGTATTTTAATGTTGCCGGTGCTTTCTGCCCCACGCGCCAATGGCCAGGCACCAAATCACTTCTTGTCACGGCGCGCCTGGGCTTTCCCCAGAAAACGCTCTGCCTGCACGGCGACGCGCTCGTGCGTGCCGGAGCCGATCTCCCCGATTGTATCATACGCCTTCAGCTCGTAAGAAATACGCCGTCCCTCCGTGGCCGTCACGATGGCGATGGCCCGTACCGGCAGTCCGACCGGCGTTGCCGCCGAATGGTGCAGGTGAAGCTCCGTGCCCACGCTCGTCCACCCTTCTGGCAGCAATGTCTCCGCCAGTTCTGCCGCCGCCCGCTCCATCAGCGCCGCCATCGCCGGCGTCGCCAATACGGGCATCGACCCGCTGCCCACGATTTGCGCCGTATCCTTAACCTCCGTCATCATCAGCGCCTCCCGCGTAAGCCCTGGCGTGATCTTCTCCAAAATCTCCATATCCATTTCCTCCTTCTAACGATTCAGCGGGCTGTGCATCTCCTGGAACAAGCCAATGAACTGCCGGGCGCTCGCGGGCAGCGGATGATTCCGCAACCAGGAAACCACCGTATGCGTCATGATTTCCGGCTCAATCAGCCGTTTCGTCACCAGGCGGCCGTCGTCTGCCATCAGACTCCGGGCCGAAGCCGGCACCAACGCGATTCCCAGACCTCGCCGGACATTCAGTACATCCAGCACAATGCTGTCACTGACGCAAATCAGATCTGGTGTGAATCCTGCCCGCTGGCAGTGGGCCAAGAAAGGCGCTTTCCAGCGGAGCGGCACGATTACCGGCTGTTCCCGGAGTTCCACCAACCGGACCGAATCATTCAGGCCGCCCAGCTGACTTTTCTCCCGGTCCATTACCACGACAAGCGGCTCGTTTTCCAGAACGAATGAATCATAGAAATTCGCGTCCACCTGGCTGCGGGTAATGCCGATTTCAATCGAGCGACTGTCCAGCATCTCCAGCACCCGTGTCCCCTCCGCCTCGAAAACCTGAAAGGTCACCTGAGGGTAGCGGCGGTGGAACTCGTGCATCAACTCCGGCAAAATCAATGCTCCCGAGGAAATGACCGTTCCCAGGCGCACCGTCCCCGCCTGGCCGCTGCCGACTTCCGCGATCTCACGTACCGTTCCCTCCACCATGCCCAGGATTGTCTCCACCCGGGCGTAAAGCAACCGCCCTGTTTCCGTCAGCCGGATGCGACGGCTGCCCCGTTCGAAAAGCTGGACCCCCAGCGACGCCTCCAGCCGCTTCATCTGCCTCGACAGCGCCGGCTGCGCCACATCAAGCCGAAGCGCCGCGTGGCTGATGTTTCCCTCCTCGACCACAGCGTAAAACGCCTGCATATCCTTGATTTCCATATAATCCGACCGCCTCGTGAAGATGATAGATATGCGATTTACAGTATATGAACTATGCAAATCTATATTATTATACTTCATTTTGAGGCAGTCTGCAACAACGCGGGAAATGCCGGCGCGAATTCCGGCGGGCGGCCAGTGCCAAGTCCTCCATACCGGATACGGTCCAGGCCGAGCGATGCCGTATTCATTTGTGTCCTGTGCCTGAATAGCAAAACGCGGACTCCTTCGCCAAAGTCCGCGTCTCATATTCCGCCATATCCTCTAGGCGATAGCCGCCTTATATGAAAGTGCCGTCAGCGCAGCCTGTTCGTCTTCCCAATAAAAGACCGGCGCCAGCGGAAAGCCGTTGAAAGTGGTGGCGCTGGCGGAGGTGTAAGCGCCGCAGTCGGGCACCAGCAGATGGTCACCGATGGTCAGCCGCGGCATCAGGACGTCACGGCGCACGAAATCGATGGAGTCGCAGCTCGGTCCCACGAAGGTTACCCGGCGACGGCGCCCCGGCTTGAAGGACTCGAACTCAAAGGACCAGTGGTCGAAGATGACGCCGGAAAACGTCCCGTACAGGCCCTCGTCCAGCGCGTACCAGATCTGGCCGCCTCGTTTCTTCTCGCCGATGACCGAGGTCACGAGGTTGACCGCCGTGCCGCAGAGGAACCGGCCCGGCTCCGCCCAGATGTCGGTCTCCGGGAACAGCCGCTCAATCTGACGCTCCACGGTCTGCATCATCGCCGCCGCATCCACCGCGCGCCCGCCGGCCCGCGGAATCGGGAAGCCACCGCCGATGTCCAGCGTCGTCAGCGCCATGCCCTGGCCCTGCGCCTCATCAAAGAGCCGCCGCACGAGCTGGAGCGCCTCCGTATAGGCCTTGGCCGACAGCGACTGGCTGCCCACGTGGAAAGCGATGCCCGCCGGATGGAGGCCGGCTGCCCGGGCCGCCTTGAGAAGTGGGATCGCCTGCTCGGCCTCGCAGCCGAACTTGGCGTTGAGATCGACCAGAGCGCGGGCGTTCTGGAGGCGGATGCGCACCAGGACAGAGGCCCCCGGCGCGGCCGCCGCCATCTTTGGGACCTCGCTGATATCGTCGAAGGTGAAGCTGCGGACGCCGAACTGGGCCGCCGCCGCCAGCCCCGCCGCCGTCTTCACCGGATTCGCGTAGATCATCCGCTCCCCGGGTACCCCGAGCCGCGCCAGCTGCTCAATCTCCCCCGCCGAAGCCGTGTCGAAGGACGCCCCCCGCGCCGCCAGCGTCTCAATGATGCGCGGTGACGGGTTCGCCTTCATGGCGTAAAAGGGACGCACCCGGGGCATATTGCACCGCAGCATATCGTAGTTTCTGGCCACCTGCTCCAGTGAAATCACCACGAAGGGCGTCGGGTACTTTTGGCAAAGCGCCTGCATTTCCTGTTCCGTGAGGCGAAAGCTCTCCATAACACTCTCCCATTCCTTCCGGCTGCCCGGACGGCAGCCGTCTTTTTCTCCGGCGGGTCGTCCCCGGCCGGGGACGGTCCCTTTTTTGCTGGCTCTATTGTAATACCGGCCGGACCGCAATGCAATAGGCATTCGCAAAAACTTTCCCGACTTCGCCACGCCTCTTTCTGCCTGATAAAAAACTCTCTTGACAACCGGCGCCGCCTGTGCTATTTTTTATACCGTAGTTCACAGATAAACCGTTGAAGCGGAGATAACGGCAGTGATGCCCCTACAGAGAGCCGGCGAAGCTGAGAGTCCGGCGGGAAACAAGTTGTCAAATGGACCGCTGAGGGCGCAGTCAAATGCGGCGGATTCGCCGCAGAGTATTCTGCGACGTCGGGCACGCGTCAGTTGCCGGGGATATGTTGGTATCCCGTCAAGGGCACGGGTCAGACCGTGAATCAGGGTGGCACCGCGGGCCGCGCCGCGCATCGCAAGCGCCGGATCCGTCCCTGACAGAGTGTTTTCTGTCAGGGGCTTTTGTATTTCAGGACGAAATCCCTTTGGCAGAATGTCAAGGGGATTTTTTAATTGGCAAGAGGAGGCGCGAACATGAAAATCTCACCGGAGCGCGGGG
>JAEEGN010000258.1 GCA_016280345.1 Selenomonadaceae bacterium
CGAGTATAGCTTCGGCCACGTGGAGGCGAAAGACGACGCCGTATTCATCGACGGCCAGCATTTTCTGACCCTGGCCCCCACGGAAGAGTACAGCGCGAAAGAACGCGCCTGTCTCGTAGCGGGCGGCATCGCCAAAGGCATCCACGATCACGCCCTGGTCTCCGCATGGCATTTCACGAAGCTGCCCGACGGTTCCGTGGATTATCTGGACGCCAGCGACCCCTATCGCCATCTGAAAGCCGCCGTCGCCGAAGCCGGCCTCGGCGCGCAGCTCGAAACCCTCGTGAACGCTGCCTATACCAAGGACCGCAGCAGCGACAACCGGGAGAAATATCTGGAAAAAGAACAGGAACGCAGGGAAGACATCGAGAAGCAGAAAGAGAAATCCCTGCGCAACAAGAAAAAGAACATCGACAGCTATAAGGACAAGAGCCTGACCTACAACGCGCTCAATCTCCCCGACCTCGCCCTCCACGAAGCGGACCGGCTCCTTGCCTGCCAGCCGGACGAGGAAGCGCAGGCGTGGGCCCACGCCGAGCGGGGCAGCGCGTTTTACCAGCTTGATATGTACGATACGGCTCTCAGCGAGCTGAATCTTGCGGCGAACCTCTCGCCGAAGCAGGCCCGCACTTACCTCTATCGCGGGTACACGCACCACGCTCTCGGCAACTACGACGCGGCCCTCACGGACAGCCTGACCGCGGAAAAACTCGCCCCCGGCGTTTTCGCCGCGAACCTGCGGCTCCAGGGCATGAGCTACGAAGCGAAGGGCGAGGACGCACTGGCGATCCAGGCCTATCGCGCCTATCTCGAAAAGAACCCGAAAGGCGAGGTGCCGGAAAAATACGCCGACGCCTTGGTGCGATGACGAGACAGCCCTGGGGACTTCCCCGGGGCACTTTTCATAATTCCTCCATGCGGGTTTTCTGCCATTGTGCTATGATGATGAACGAACTTTGAACAGACGGAGGGGATTCCCCATGAAATTGTTCCGCGCATGGAAACGGCGGCTGGCCGCGGCGCTGCTGGCGACGACGGTATTCCTGCCCACCGCTCCCTTTGTACCGCAGGCGGAAGCGGCCAGCAACACGGACGTTTTCACGGCGCTGGCCGGCGTGCTTGGCACAGCGGGCATGTACAGCAGTTATCTCTCCGCGATCATGGACGCGGGGAACAACGCTTATTATCAAGAACAGACGCGGCTCTATGACGCCCACGAGAACGGCGTGGACCGCAACCCCATGAACCATCAGATCGTCGGGGAAGTGATGGAAGGGCTGGTGGAACGCGGCAACTACGTGCTGGATATCCGTTCCCTCCCCTTCCGCTGGAACGTGAACGACAGTGCGGAATTCAACGCGGCCTGCTTCCCGACGAATTACATCACGGTGAACAAAGGGCTCGTAGTGGGACTGAACGGCAACGTGGACGAGATTGCCGGGGTGCTGGCCCACGAGATGACCCACGGCATCAAGCTGCACGCGGCTTACAATTACGCCCGCGCGGCGGCGCAGGCTTTCGGCATCAATTTCCTCGGTATGGTCACGGGCGCGGTGCGTCCCGACGTGGTGGGCGTGCTGGCCGATTATTCCGTGGCGAAGAACGTCATCCTGCCCGCCGAGTACGAGGCCGACGAGGGCGGATTTTACCTTGCCGCCAGCGCCGGATTCAACCCCGGCGGCCCCGCTGCGGCCATGGCGCGCATGGACTACCTGACGAAGCACCCGGATACCTTCGACCGGAGCTACGGCGCCGACCCTTACGACCATCCGGACACGGACAAGCGCGAGGCGAAGCTGGCGGCGATGATGTCCGAATACAGCGCGGGCCATGTGACGGTAAAGGACAGGAAAGAGATCCTGATCGACGGGCAGCCCCTGCTCTCGGCGTCGTATTCCACCGAGGTCTACGACGACACGCCGGAGCAGGCGTACCTGATCGCGGGCGGACTGGCCCGCGCCTTCCACGAATATACGACGGCGGAGGCCTGGAATTTCCGCCCCGGCGCGAACGGGCGCATCGACTATTTGGACGACAATCGCGTATATGAATATCTGAAAGACGCCGTGGAGCGCAACCATGCCGAGGCGGATCTGGAACGGCTGGTCCGCGCCGCCTATGCCGGTGAGAGCGCCTCGGGCGCGCGGGAAAAGATGGCGGCCGCCGAGAACGAGCGCCTCGCATACTGGCAGGAACGCATGGCGAAAAACGCCGCCGCCGACAAGAAGCTGGTCGAGCGGCTTTACAAGAACGCCGACGCCTACAACGACATCAACGAGCCGGCACTTTCCATCGAAGAAGGCGCGCGCACGTTTGACTGCGACAATGCCGGCGTGAAGCTCGCGGGCATTTACGCGGTGCGCGGGCGTGCGAAAGCGCTGCAGGGCGACTTCGCGGGCGCGATGGAAGACTGCGATTACGCCGTGAGCCTCGACCCGAACGACGCCTACGTTTACCTGAACCGCGCCGAGACAAAGCGAGCGCAGGGCCTGCCGGAGGAAGCCCTCTTGGATATCCGGCGCAGCATTTCCCTTGACCCGAAAGCCATCGCCGCCCACAAGATGGCCGCCG
>JAEEGN010000259.1 GCA_016280345.1 Selenomonadaceae bacterium
TGAGCCGGGCTACGGCGGAGAACACGCAGACGATCTCGGCGGCGGCCGAGGAGCAGTCGGCGTCCAGTCAGGAAATCGCCTCGGCGTCTCATTCGCTGGCGGACCTGGCCACCGAGCTGCAGAACGCCACGAACCAGTTCACGATTTGAGAACCGGGTTAACCGGCAAAACAAAAGCCGCTCCCTTGGCTGGGGGAGCGGCTTTTCTGTGCCGGTCGGGGGGCGCTAGGCGGTTATGATGGTGGTCAGCGCGGGGAATTCCCGGTAGAGGAAGCCCTCCCTGACGCCGGAATCGCTGTAGGTGATGGTCGTCGCGCCGAAGCGCCGGGTGATGGCTTCGGCCAGGATGAGGCCGGGAATCAACGTGTGGAGGCGGTCCGGCTCCGCCCGCATCAGGATCACGGCGTCCGCCTCGGAGAGCCCCGCCGCCGGCGAGAAGCGGCGGATCATATCCGGCAGGCGGCGGACGTCGATGGTGAGGTTGCTTTTTGGCAGACCATAGAGAGCGTTATAGACGTTCTTCCCGCCCTTGAAGGTGCCGCCGATGCCGCCGATGGCAGGAGCGGATACGCCGGTGAATCCGGGCAGCGCGTCCACCGCGGCGGCGGCCAGTTCTTCGAGACGCGCCGCCTCCTCCGGCGAAGGCAGCGTCCCGGTAACGATGCCCGTCCGCAGCGACAGGGAACCCGCCGGCAGGCTTGCTTTCTCCCGGATGGCGGCGCCTTCATAGGCTACCAGCTCCGTGCTGCCGCCGCCAATGTCCACGAGAAGGCCGCGTATCGTGCCGAGACCGCGGGCGGCGGCCAGGAAGTCCAACTCCGCCTCCTCCTCGCCGGAAATCACCCGGATGGGGAAGCCGCCGCGCCGCGACAGCTCCGCCACCGCCACCCGGCTGTTGGCGGCGTTGCGCAGGGCCGCGGTGGTAAAGGCGGTAACCTGCGTGATGCCGAATTCGTCCAGGAAATGCCGGAACGCCTCCAGCACTTCCCCGGCCGCGTCGATGCCGGCCTCGGTCATGACGCCGTCCCGCACATAGCCGGCCAGTCCCACGATGCGTTTCTTCTTCAGTACCATGACCGCCCGGTTGTCCTGTATCTGATAGACCGCCAGCCGCATGGTGTTCGAGCCGATGTCGATGACCGCCTGGATCAAGGGGCGTCCCCTCCTTCGCGTCCCGGGCTGCCGGACGCCGTCGTTTTTGCTGTTCCACTCTTATTATAACCGGCCCGGGCGGCGCTTTCAAGGTGACGGGCGCCGCTTTCGTCCCGTTTTCCGTACGCCGGGAAAAATTTTCTTGCCAAAGAGCAAAAAGTCAAATATAATATAGGCAAAAGTCAAATAGTCAATCCAGGAATCCCGTTCCGGAGCGCCAGAAAACTCCGGAGAAACGATCTGCTGTTTATGAAGGTGATACTATGAGCAATATCGCGGATTTGATTGAGAGCTATATCCTGCGCCAACTGGCGGCCCAGGAAAACGGCCACGTGGAGCTTCGCCGGACGGACATCGCCGACAAGATTTCCTGCGCCCCGTCGCAGATCAGCTACGTGCTGAGCACCCGGTTCACGCCGGCCCGGGGGTTTGTCGTGGAGTCGCGGCGGGGGTTGGGCGGATTCATCCGCATCGCCCAGGTGCCGGTGGAGAACCTCGTCTATCAGGACATGATGGACAAGATCGACGAGGACACGCCCCTGGAGACGGTACAGTCGATGGTGGGCTACCTGCTGAAGCATCAGATGATTTCGAACCGGGAGGCGGCGCTTCTGATGCCGGCGGTCCATGCCGCCTATGAGGACATGGAGCCCGCGCCACGGGTGAAGTTCCTGAAGACGTTGCTTTTGACGCTGGAGCGCCTGTCCTGAGAGGCTTCGGGACCGCGGGGACGCTTTGCCCGCGTGACGGAGCTCCGGCAGTAAAGGAGGATTACGATGCTTTGCGACGATTGTCATAAGAACGAGGCCCATATCCATATCCGCCAGGTCAGCCCGGAGGGGAGTTTTGACAAGAACCTCTGCGAGGAATGCGCGGCGAAATACGGGGGCTTCTCCGGCCAGCCGGGGACGGGGAACCTCACGGTCAACGATCTCCTGCGGGGTATTTTCGGCAGCCTGCCCCGGCAGAAGGCGGAGGAGGAGACGGCCGTCCCGGGCCTGGCCTGCCCGAACTGTGGCATGACGTACCAGGATTTTGCCCGCAGCGGCAAGATTGGCTGCGGCGTCTGTTACGATACGTTCCGGGAACAGCTGGCGCCGCTGCTGACCCGCATCCACGGATCCAGCACCCACAGCGGCAAGATTCCGCGCCGGTCGGGGGGCGTCCTGGTGACGCGACACGAGATCGCGGTGCTGAAAGAGAAGCTGGCGGCGGCGGTGAAGCGCGAGGAGTACGAGAAAGCGGCCCAGTACCGCGACGAGATTCGGGCGCTGGAACAGCAGCTCGCGGCGGAGAAGAAGGAGGCGTCGGATCATGCCGGTCAATGATCTTTACCGGGATTACCGGCTGTCCTGGTTCGGACAGCCGGGGGAGAGCAGCGACGTCGTGCTGATGAGCCGCGTCCGCCTGTCCCGCAATTTCGCCCGTCTGCCCTTTCCCAACCGGGCGGACATGAAGCAGCTTGCCGCGGTGCAGTCGATGGCGAGCAGCGTCTTCAGCGACATCGAGACCGCCGCCGGGCAGGAGTTTGACGCCGTCGGACTGGACGGATTGACGGAGCTGGAGCGGCGGGTGCTGGAAGAAAAGGATCTGATCAGCGAGTCGATGCTGGAGAGCACCCAGTACCGCAGCGCTTACATCAGCGCCGACCGCCGGGTCAGCATCCTGGTCAATGAGGAAGATCATCTGCGCATCCAGTGCATGGCCCCTGGCCTGGATCTCACCACGCCCTTCGAGACGGCGTCGCGAATTGACGACGCCATCGAGGCGAAGCTGGATATGGCCTTCGACGAGCGGATGGGCTACCTGACCTCCGGTCCCACGAACCTCGGCACCGGCCTCCGGGCGGAGGTGTTCATGCACCTGCCGGGGCTCGCCTATACCCGCAACATGAACAGCGTTGCTTCGACCGCCCAGCAACTCGGCATCCTGGTGCAGGGCATCGGCAGCAAGGACAACGAGACGCCGGGCAGCTTCTTCGCGGCGATGAACCAGATGACGCTGGGCTATACGGAAGCCAGCATCCTGGAAAATCTGGCCGGGGCGGTGAAGGAAATCATCGCCCACGAGCGGCGGGCCCGCAAGGCACTGCTGCTCTACTCGAAGGACCGGCTTGAAGACGCGGTCTGGCGGGCTTACGGCATCCTGCGCTACGCCCGGTCACTGGACGAAAAAGAAATCGTGGAGCTCGTCAGCAAGGTGCGCCTGGGCATCGACCTGGGGCTGCTGGACGAGCTTCCGCCGGAGGCCTGCGCCGATCTGTTGCTGGCCAGCCGATCCGAATACATCAAGAACCTTTCCGGCAGCGAGAACCTGTCGCCGCCGGAGATCGACCGCCAGCGGGCCGCCATGGTGCGGCGCGTGCTGGCGGACCACGGACGGGAGGGAATTACATGAACAACCGGTTTACCGCGCGCGCGGTGAAAGCGTTGAAATACGCGCAATATGAGGCGCAGGAACGGGAGCGGAGCTATATCGGCGCCGAGCATATCCTGCTGGGCCTCCTGCACGATGAGGACTGCGTCGCCGCCCAGGCCATCGACGGTCTGGGCATTGACCTCGACCTGGTGCGTGACCGGGCGGAGAGCGTTGCCGGCGGCAACGACACCGCCTCTGATAACCCCTACTACACCCCCGGCGCCAAGCGGGCGATGGAGCTGGCCTTCGAGGAAGCGCACAACCTCGGACACGGCTACATCGGCACCGAGCATATCCTGCTGGGCCTGCTGCGGGAGGAAGACAACGCCGCCGCCCATATCCTGCTTGCGCTGGGGGCGGACCTGGACCTGGCCCGGGCGAAGATTCAGGAAATCCTGGGCGAGGCGGACAATGGTGAAGAGAACAGCTTCGGCGGGAAGAAAGGCTCCAGGACGCCGCTGCTCGACCGCTACGGCCGTTCGCTGAACGACCTGGCCGCTCAGGACAAGATGGATCCCGTCATCGGCCGGGAAAAGGAAATCCAGCGGGTCATGCAGATCCTTGCCCGCCGCACGAAGAACAACCCCATCCTCATCGGCGAACCCGGCGTCGGTAAGACCGCCGTGGCCGAGGGACTGGCCCAGGCCATCGTCCGCGGCAACGCCCCCTACATGCTGTCGGGAAAACGCGTGGTCTCGCTCCCCATGGCGGCGGTGGTGGCCGGCACCAAATACCGGGGCGAGTTCGAGGAGCGGCTGAAGAACATCATCGACGAGATCCGGCGCGACGGGAACGTCATCCTCTTCATCGACGAGCTGCATACCCTCATCGGGGCGGGCGGCGCCGAGGGATCCATTGACGCCGCCAACATCATGAAGCCCGCCCTTTCCCGGGGCGAGCTCCAGATCATCGGGGCCACGACGCTGACTGAGTACAAGAAATACTTCGAGAAGGACGCGGCGCTGGCCCGCCGCTTCCAGACCGTCAAGGTGGAAGAACCGGACGCGGCGGCGGCGGTCCGTATCCTGCGGGGACTGCGGGAAAAGTATGAAGCGTTCCACCACGCGCGGATAACCGACGAGGCCCTGGAGGCGGCGGTGAAACTGTCGCAGCGCTACATCAACAATCGCTTCCTGCCGGACAAGGCCATCGACCTGATGGACGAGGCCGCCTCGAAGGTCCGCATGAAGGCCGTGGCCCAGCCGGACAAGATCAAGGAGACGGAGCAGCGGCTGACCGCTCTTTTGGCCCGGAAGGAGGCCGCCATCAGCGCCCAGGAGTACGAGCGGGCGGCGGAACTCCGGGACGAGGAAGCCAATCTCAAGAGCGAGCTGGAGAAAGCCCGGGCCGAATGGCGGGAAGGCGAGAACACCCCCATCATCGTCGGCGAAGAGGACGTCGCGGAAGTCGTGGGCCTCTGGACCGGTATCCCGGTGCGGCGGCTGGCGGCGAAGGAGTCCGAACGGCTGCTGAACATGGAGCGGGTTATCGCCCGGCGTGTCGTCGGGCAACGGGACGCGGTGGCGGCGGTCTCCAAGGCCATCCGCCGGGCCCGCTCCGGGCTCAAGGATCCGCGCCGGCCCATCGGTTCCTTCCTCTTCCTCGGGCCCACCGGCGTCGGCAAGACCGAGCTGGCCCGGGCCCTGGCGGAGACGCTCTTCGGCAGCGAGGACAGCCTGATTCGCTTCGATATGTCGGAGTACATGGAGAAATTCACCGTTTCCCGGCTGGTGGGAGCGCCTCCCGGCTACGTCGGTTACGAGGAAGGCGGCCAGCTCACCGATGCGGTGCGTCAGCGGCCTTACGCCATCATCCTGCTGGACGAGATCGAGAAGGCCAACGCTGACGTCTTCAACCTGCTGCTGCAGGTCATGGAGGACGGCCGGCTCACCGACAGCCAGGGTCGTACCGTGGACTTCTGCAATACCGTAATTATCATGACTTCCAATGTGGGCGCGTCCTTCCTGCGCGACGACGCTCCGGCGCTGGGTTTCTTCACGAAGGAGGAGACGCTGGACGCCCGGGACCGTCACGCGAAAAAGCAGGTGATGGAGGAGGTCAGAAGGACTTTCAAGCCGGAATTCCTGAACCGCATCGACGAGACGCTGGTCTTCCGTTCCCTCGGCAAGCCCGAGCTCTCGGCCATCGTCGATATCCTGCTGGGCGGCCTGCGGGGGCGCCTGCGGGAGAAGGGCATCCGGCTGGAGCTCAGCCCGGCGGCCAAGGGCAAGCTCATCGAGCAGGGCACCGACTTCAAGTACGGCGCCCGACCGCTGAAGCGCGCCCTGCGGAAGTACGTCGAGGACCCCATCGCCGAGATGCTGCTGGCGAAGAAGTTCCGCGCCGGCGATACCATCTACATCAAGAAAACCGACGGCGAACTGGATTTCGTGAAGAAGACGGAAGCGCCGCGGGAAACCGCCTGTGCGGCGGCAGACCAATAAGCTGCGGCCGGGGACGGTTCGCGGCCGGGTGGGGAACTTCCTGCTGAACCTCCTGGCCGCCGTTCTCTGGCTGTTCCGCCGCCTCGGCCGCGCCCTCCGGCGCCGCTGACCGGCGTTTTTCGGCGAAGACCTTTGCTTTCGCGCAGCCAGCCATCCCGCAGCAACCGGGTGAAAAAAGCTTCATGGGGAAAAGAGGCCCTGGCGCCGCCGTTCGGCCGGCACCAGGGTCTTTTTTCATTTCCGGGAAATGGGTTCACGGCGGCGGATCCGGAGAAAGACGAATCGCGCCTCCTTGACAAAGGCCGCGATTTAATAGAAAATAATAGAAAATGGAAAGAATGGGGCGGAGGTCATGAAGAAAACCAAGGAGGAGCAGCAGGGGATACTGCTTGAATCCGGAACCAATGAATTTGAGTTCGTGGAGTTTAAGATTGGGACGACGAACTACGGAATCAACGTGGCGAAAGTCCGCGAGGTCATCCAGAATCAACGGTTTACCGTGACGCCCATGCCGCAGACGCATCCCGAGGTCATGGGCCTGTTTACCCTTCGCGGCCGGTCCATTCCTCTCGTTCGCCTGGCCAACTGCCTGAACACGGTGGGCAATCCCAACCCGCAGAATATCATCGTGACGGAAATCAATAACTTCTACGCCGGGTTCCTCGTCGATTCCGTGAACCGCATTCACCGCATTTCCTGGAACTCCATGGAATCGCTGCCGGAAATCGGCCATCAGGAGCGGGTGCTGGGCATCGTGCGCCTGAGCGGGAAAATGATCCTGATGATCGACTTCGAGAGCATCATCGCCGAGGTCAGCTCGGCCATCAGCGCCAAACTCTCCGCCGTCGACAAGAACGTGGATTACACCACGAAGCTGAAGCGGGCGCGGGAACGCATCGTCATCGCCGACGATTCGCCGTTGCTCCGGGGGCTGATTGCCCAGACGCTCCGCGAGTCCGGCTATACGAATCTGAAGGAATTCACCAACGGCAAGGACACCTGGAACTACCTCCGGGCGGTGGCGGAAAAGGACCCCGATTTCGTCAAGGCCGTGGTCACCGATATCGAGATGCCGCAGATGGACGGGCATCGCCTGCTGAAGCTCATCCGGGATCATTCGGAACTGCGCGGGCTGCCGGTCGTGCTCTTCTCTTCCCTGATCAACGACGAGATGAAGGTGAAGGGCAACAGCCTCGGCGCCAACGGCCAGCTGTCCAAGCTCGAAATCGACAAGCTCAGCGATCTCCTGGATGACCTGATCTTCACGAAGCCGAAGAAAAAGAACTGACAGGGCTTCGCGTCCAATGAAGCTGTTTCCGGGGATGACACAAGGCTTCCGGGCTTTCCGGAAGCCTTGTTTTCATGCGACGGCAGAGACGAAACGACGGATGGACGGCACGGGGCCTTGGGGGACGCCGCTTTTGGAGTTATATTTTTGGAAAAAAACACGATATATTCTTAAGTTTTCGGAAATAAACACGATATATTCTTAAGTTTTCGGAAATAAACACGATATATTCAATGAAAAGGCTTGTCCGCGGAGGGGAATTCCTGTTCGCGGTTCGCGTATCAAAAGCGGGGGAAGAAGGGATTCGTCTTGAAGATAGAGAACGGCAGGAGCGTCATGATGTCCGGGCACTGGACGCGGGAAGAGGAGCGCGGCGCGTTGGAAAGCGCGGCGGCACTGGCGCAGAAGAGGAACGAGAATTTCCGGCAGTTCGGAACGCCAGTTGCGCCGGGGGAGGAAAGCCAGATCGCGGGTGCTTTGGACGGCGTGCCCCGGGGGGCCCTGACAGGCGCCGCCGCGCCGCCCTACGAGGTGACGCTGAGCTCGCGGACGCAGACGGAACAGGAGAAAGTAAAAAATCCGGCGGCGTCGGACAGCGGGCCGGCGGCCGTCTATACGCCGGTGACGGAACTGCGGACGGCGCATTATGCCTGGACGGAGCGGGACGGCATCGTCGAGACGGTCACGGCGGCGGAGGAGCTGGCCGCCCACAAGGAGCAGTTCCGGCAGGAGATGATGAATGGCATCAGCCAGAGCATCGGAACCATCCTGAAGCCTTATGAAACCTATGAGGAGGCTTTTGAGGAAATCTACAGCCGGGAGAGGGGCGGCGCCTGGCAAACCTTCGACGAAGCGACCGGCGCCGTCACGACACGGGCGAATTTGACCACGGTACAGGGCGCTTTTGGCGCCTTCGCCAATCGCCTGAACAATTACCTCGACCAGTTCGGGGCGGAGGACGGCTATTTCGATTCGCTCCGGAGCGCGATGGACGAGCTCGACCCGGGCCGGGAAGACGAGCTCGTGAACCAGATGCGCCGCATGGTGGACACCGTGCGCGGCGGCCAGGCCATCGACACGGGCAGCGCCTCCTTCCGGGAAGAAGTGCGGGACGCCGTCGCCCATGCCTATGGCGTCGCGACGCCGGAGAAAGAGGAACGTCAGCCGAAGGCTTACGAAGAAAAGGAACCATCCGCAGCAACCGGGCTCTCGTATCTCGAAATGGAGCGGCGAAAAGCCGAGGAGGAGAAAGACCTCCTGGACAAGTTCACAGGCGAGGACGAAGGCGGCCGGCCGGAATCCGCCGGGGCGGTGCTGGCGTGCCGGCGCCCGGAAAAGACAGCGGACGCGTCGCGGGAGCGGCGCCAAAAGCTGGCGCGGGAGGATAAACCGGAGGAAGATCCGGACCCGTTCCTGGCTGCCGGAGAGAACGGGAAAGGCGGAACGCGGTTGCGCGGGCAGGACAAGGCGCGGCGGCAAACGGCCTGCGAGGCCTGGAACGAGGTCAGCGAAAGACACGGCTGGGGCGCGGCCATCCTTTCCGCCCCAGTGGCGAGTCCGGAGGACGAACAGCTGCTTCAGCAGTTGAAGGCGCGGGGAGGACAACGGCTCTGACGTCCGAAAGTGCGAGCGCCACGCCGACGGGCAACGGGAAAACGGAGATGGAAAAAGCCGGAAGGCAGCACGTTCGTATCGTGCCGCCTTCCGGTTTTTCTCTGCGTATCCGGTTAGGGGAACCTGCTGTCGGGAGTGGTCGGTTACTCGCCGTTGAGTTCCTTGTCTCGGTAGTAGTTCGAGCCCTTGAAGGCCAGTTCCAGCGCCAGGCCCTTCGTCGTCATCTGATAGACCCAGATGTTGTCCCCGGCGTGGACCGCGCCCTCGAAAGCGCCGCCGGCCATGCCGTCGCTGGCCGCCGCGTCGGCCTGACCACCGAAGGACCAGTCGCCGGAGGTGAAGTCGTCCCAGGCCGTTTGGGTGACGAAGGCGAAGATGAAGGCGTATTCCTTGACGCCGAGGCCAAAGCCGGCCTGGTATTCCTTCATCCGCATGAAGACCTCCTCACCGGTGACGTTGCTGTAAGCGAGACCCCGCCCGTGGGAACTGCCGAAGATGCCGGCCTTGATGCCGGTATTGACGAAGACGGCGTAACCGGCGGCGTTGGCCAGCGCCGCCTCGGCTTCGGGCTGCTGCTGGTAAAGCTTATCCAGTGTCGCTTCGACTTTTTCCCGCGTTTCCTGCCGCTTTTCCTCGGCGGTGGCCGCCAGCGCCGCCGTCGTCGTCGCCAGCAGCAGCAGTCCCGTCAGCAACAGGATAAGACATTTTTTCCCTCTCATTTGCAATCCCTCCGTTTTTTCCGTGGCGCCGGTTGTTTTCCCGGGGTGCCGTGATTTGCCGGTATCGGCGTAAGACGTCAATAGCCTAAATCCTCGTCGATGAGCACGACCTCGAAGGCGGCGCCGGTCAGCGGCCGCCAGAGCACTTCCAGCCCCCGGCAGATGCGGGCCGGGCTGTTGCAGTCGTAGCAGCGGTCGCCCTTGGCGGCGCAGGGCGTCTTGACGCCGAGACGCTGGGCGTTCTTCGGGGCGGCGATGTTCCGGGCCCGGTGGATGGCCTTATGGAGATCGGGCGCCAGCTTGTTGCGGCCGACGACGAGATAGACGCGCTGGTGGCCGTAGAAGGTCGAAGCCACCCGGTTGCCGCTGCCGTCGATATTGACGACCTCGCCGGTCTCCGCCAGGCCGTTGACCGAAGTGACGTAGACGGTGGTGGTCATGGCCTCGCGCCGGGCGTCGCTGGCCGTCATGCCCGCCGGCAGACGCCAGTGCCAGATCACCTTGTTCGTCTCCAGCAGCCGGTCGTAAAGGCCCATCTCGTCAATGGTCAGCGATCCGCCGAAGGCCACCGTCGTCTTCTGGATGGCCCCGGCCAGATATTCCGTGGCCTCCGCTGCCGTGGGGAAACAGGCGACGCGGTAGCCGCGCGCTTCCAGGTTTTCCTTGACTTTCGAGAAATCCATGGGTATCCCGTCCTTTCTCCGTTATGGTTTGTCCGCCTTTTCAGCCTGTTTGCCGCCGGCTTTGGCGGCCTTTTCCGCCCGGGCCGCTGCGTCGGCCGTCTCGATTTTCCGCCGCATCTTGTTCAGCAGGCCCTTGAGCGGCCCGTGAACCAGCAGCAGGATGATGATGGCCAGCAATATCCAGACCACGGCGTGGAGCCCCGTCCACCAGACGGCGTTCTGCGTGCCGCCGTCCTCCCAGCAACGCATCAGCACGGAGCCGATGGTGAACAGAATCGCCATCCCCCAATACATCAGCCAGAATCTCAGCACACGATCCTCTCCCGTCTCCATCGAATAGGCTGGGAGCCGCAACCGGCTCCCCTCTATTATACACGACAGAAGCGTTTCGGGCAAATCGACGGCACGATGGGCGAAAAATTGTTCGAATCTTGCAAAATTTTCTGTGTTGCCCCCTGTTCAATTTGCCGGAAAGTGGTATAATAGATATGCAAGAATATCGGGCGCGTACCGCGCTATTTCAGAAGAAGAAAGGATGGTCTAATCATGAAGAAGTGGATGAAAGGTCTTTGCGCACTTGCTCTGGGCGCGATGGTTGTGGGCGGCTCCCTCATTACCTTCACGGGAACGGCGCAGGCGGCTGACGAGCCGACGTTTGGCTCCTCCGGCAACAAGAACTACCGTTATGATGTCCGCCGCGGCATGTATGAGAAGCCGGAGGGCGCTGACCATCATGTCCGCATGGGCAAGTACCAGCAGAAGCAGTAATCACCCGGAAACACCTTGATTTATTCGCCCCCGGTCCCTTGGGTCGGGGGTTTTCCATTGGTGCCTGAATCCCCGCCGGCCCCGCGCCGTCGGGGATTTTTTGCGGCCGGGCAAAAAATCGCGAAAAATTTTACTTTTTGTTGTTTTGACCTATTGACTTTTTGATTTTTTGATGTATAATAAGAATCGTAAAGAGGAACTGAGGAAGTCCGGCGGGACCCCACGGAGGTGAAGCGGCCGCCCGGCTTTCCGGGGACGATTTACAGAACCGGCCAATAACAACCTGCATAGAATGAAAGGAGATTGAACATCATGTTTGGATTGGTACCGTTTGGACAGAGGAAGGATTTAGCGAGACGTCAGGATGAGTTCGACCAGATTTTCGATATCTTCCGGGAGCCGTTCTTCCACGGGGCGCTGGCGCCGTTCGCGAATTGGAGCGGGACGGGCTCCTTCCGGGTGGACGTGAAGGACAACGGCGACGCCTACGAGCTGACGGCGGACCTGCCGGGCGTACCGAAGGAGAACATCTCTCTCTCGTACGAGAACAGCTATCTGACGATTTCCACCAGGCAGTCGGACGAGAAGGACGAGAAGGACGACCACGGCAACTACATTCGCCGCGAGCGGTCGACGGGCAGCGTGTCCCGGTCGTTCTACATCGACAACATCGACGAGGCGAAGGTCCACGCCGAGTTCAGGGACGGCGTGCTGCGGATTGATATGCCGAAGGCGAAGCCGGAAGAAGTGAAGGCGAAGGAAATCAGGATTGAGTAATCCCCCATACCTCCTATAGCAGTTCAAACAGGAAAAGCCCCGGGCGGCGGAAAGCGGTCCGGGGCTTTTTCCTGTCCCGCCGGAGGCGGGCCTTTTTTGTTGTCGGGGGTATCAGCTCAGCAGCAGGCTGTCGCTGTCCAGGGTGCTGCCGGCGGCTTTTTCGAACATCTGCAGGAGGTCGGGGACGGTCAGGTGCTTCTTTTCCTCGCCGGCCACGTCGATGAGGATGCGGCCGTCGTACATCATGATCAGGCGGTTGCCGCAGCGCAGGGCGTCGCGCATGTTGTGGGTGATCATCAGCGTGGTCAGGTGACGGCTTTCGACGATGTCCTTCGTGAGCCGCAGCACTTGCTCGGCCGTCTTCGGGTCGAGGGCTGCCGTGTGCTCGTCGAGCAGCAGCAGTTTCGGGTCGGCCATGGTGGCCATGAGCAGCGTCAGCGCCTGCCGCTGGCCGCCGGAGAGCAGGCCGACTTTCGATTCCAGCCGGTCCTCGAGGCCAAGGCCCAGCGTTGCCAGAAGGTCGCGGAACTTCTGCTGGTCGCTCTTCGGGGCGCTCCAGCGCAGCGACGGCATCCGGCCCCGGCGGGAGGCGATGGCCAGGTTTTCTTCGATCATCATGCCGGCGGCGGTGCCCATCATGGGGTCCTGGAAGACGCGGCCGATGTATTTGGCGCGACGGTGCTCCGGCCAGCGGGTGATGTCCTCGCCGTCGATGGAGATGGTGCCGCGGTCCACGAAGAACGTCCCGGCGATGGAATTCATCAGCGTCGATTTCCCGGCGCCGTTGCCGCCGATGACGGTCACGAATTCGCCCGGGGAAAGGTGCAGCGAGAGGTCCACCAGGGCGACTTTCTCGGTGATGGTGCCGGGATTGAAGGTCTTGGCAATATGCTGGATATCAAGCATCAGGGCGCCTCCTTTCTCTGGCGCCCCTTGAAACGGGCCTGCAGAAGCGGCAGCGACAGGGCGATGGCCACGAGGATTGCCGTGAACAGCTTGAGGTCGTTGGGTGGCATTCCCATCTCCAGCACCAGGGCGATGACCACCCGGTAGACGATGGAGCCCAGGACGACCGAGAGCAGGCAGTTCCAGAAGGTACGGGTACCGAACAGCACCTCGCCGATGATGACCGAGGCCAGACCGATGACGATGGTGCCGACGCCCATGCCTACGTCGGCGAAGCCGTTGCTCTGAGCCACCAGCGCCCCGGAGACGGCTACGAGGCCGTTGGAGAGCAAGAGGCCCAGCATGATGGTGAAGTTCGTGTTGACGCCGTTGGCGCGGATCATGCTGGGATTGAAGCCGGTGGCGCGGATGGCGGCGCCGATTTCCGTACCGAAGAACCAATAGCAGAAGCCGCTGACGAGCAGTACCGAGATGAGTCCCACGATGAGCACCACGACGGTGCGGTCATCGGACAGGAAGGCGCTCTTGGTGAAGATGGTGTCTGTGGCCAGCAGCGACAGGTTCGCTTTGCCCATGATGCGCAGGTTCACCGAGTAGAGGGCGATCATCGTCAGGATACCGGCCAGCAGTGCCGGAATCCGGAGCTTCGTGGTCAGCCAGCCGGTGACGACGCCCGAGAGCATCCCGGCGATACCGGCCACGCCGATGGCGGTCAGGGGGTCGCTGCCGGCAGAGAGCAGCTTCGCCGCCGTGGCCGCGCCAAGAGGAAAGCTCCCCTCCACCGTCAGGTCAGCGATGTCCAGCACCCGGAAGGTCAGATAGACGCCGATGGCCAGGATCGACCAGAGAAGCCCCATGGATAAGGTAGGAATGATGAGATCCAACGTGAATTACTCCCTTGTGCGCTTGTTGCGCCGGGAAAAGCGCCGGGCGTTTTTCCCATGTCAAACCATTATATCAAAAAACGGGCGGGAAATGCAATATGGGGTACGCGAAGAAGTCCGGGCTTCGGGAAAAAATCCGCCGTTTTTTGTTTTTTTTGGTTGCACGGGATTCCGTTTTGTGCTATTATAGGCGGGTAACACGGGCGGTCCTCTGGACAGGCAGACGCGCCTGCCACGAACGTCACGGAATGGGAGGAAAAGACAAATGAACATCATCCAGGCTTTGGAAGAGGAGCAGCTGCGCTCGGATATTCCGGCGTTCCGCCCCGGCGATACGGTCCGCGTCCACGCGAAGATCGTCGAGGGTACCCGGGAGCGTATCCAGGTATTCGAGGGCGTCGTCATTGCCCGCCAGGGGACGGGGGTCCGTGAAATGTTCACGGTTCGCCGGGTTTCCTATGGCATCGGCGTTGAGCGCATTTTCCCGGTTCACTCTCCGCGCATCGAGAAAATCGAGGTCACGCGGCGGGGCATCGTGCGCCGGGCCAAGCTCTATTACCTGCGCAACCTCACCGGCAAAGCGGCACGTATCAAGGAGCGTCGCTGATACGAATCGAAGGAATAGGGACTGGCGACAGTCCCTATTCGTTTTTGCGGGCGAGGCTCCCGGCAAGGCGCCGGAGAGGTTTCCCGCGGGAGGCTGACTATGGAATCTGGATCTTTGGGCGAAGAGATCAAGGACTGGGTCTTTTCCATCGCGGTCGCGGTGGTGCTGGCCTTCCTGATCCGCACCTTCATCGTCGAGCTGTACCTGGTGGAGGGTCCCTCCATGCGGCCGACGCTGCAAAGCGCCGAGCGGCTCGTCGTCAACAAGTTCATCTACCGCTTCCGCCCGCCGGAGCGCGGCGAGATACTGGTATTCCGCTATCCGCGGGATCCCAGCCGGGACTTCATCAAGCGGGTCATCGCCGTCCCCGGCGATACCATCGAGATCAAGGAGGGGCGGGTCTACGTGAACTCCGTCCTGCTGAACGAGGACTATATCCTGAGCAAGACGCGGGGCAATTACCCGCTGGCGACGGTGCCCGAGGGGAAGATTTTCGTCATGGGGGACAACCGCAACAACTCCGAGGACAGCCGGTTCGCCGACGTGGGCTTCGTGCCCTATGAACTCATCAAGGGGAAGGCCATCCTCGTCTTCTGGCCGCTGAGCCAGTTCAAGGCCTTGCCGTAAGCGGGGCGCGATTTCCGGGACGATGAAGCGGCGGGAAAAAACCGCCGCTTTTTGGCATGTGTCTTGCAAAGGCGACGCGGATGTGCTAGGATAAAGAGCAGAAGTTCACAGCGAAGTCTTTGGGGCGGGGTGCGATTCCCCACCGGCGGTACAGCCCGCGAGCCGGTTTTCCGGCACGACCCGGTGCGATTCCGGGGCCGACAGTGATAAGAGAGGTGCTCTTTGAGTCTGGATGAGAAAAGACGATGGTTTTGCGAATTACGCGAGCCGCCCAAAGCGATTTTGGGCGGCTTTTTTTGGTAGCCGAAAAGGCGTTAAAAAACCACCAGCTATGCTGGTGGTAGGGAAAAGACCTTTCAGAAGAAAACCTCCCATGCTATAATCCAA
>JAEEGN010000260.1 GCA_016280345.1 Selenomonadaceae bacterium
AAAGATCATATCTATGGTCAGGCTGCTGGGCAACTGCTCGAACAGGCTGGCCTACGAATACTCTGACAAGGACGTGAACAAGATATTCTCCGCCATTGAGGGAGCCGTCTCCGACGCCAAAAAGCGGTTCAAGAGCGCACCTACAGGGAACTCACAGATATTCTCTCTCGCGTAAATGAGCGATGTGACTATAGCATGCCCGGCGGAATGGCCAACATTGCCTGGGACGAGCGATCCTTTTGAATGGAACGCGCCATCCTCCTGCGTCTCGTGGGTGACCAAAAACCGCCTGTTCTTTTTTAGAGCATCGTCATGCCTTGGCGGAATGCCAGTGCTGCCACACCTGCTGATTTGCAAATCTTCAGATGGTGGACGGAGGGCGGAGCGTTTCCGGGTTTCGGACTACCATTTTGCGGGGCGTTTTTTTATACAGGGTAGAGGCGGCGTAGTTGATTCAGATCCGAACGCAGCCTTTGTTGTGGTTGACCTAATCCGAGTCGAAAAGGCGGAATACAATCTACTGCGTGAAGAAGGCCCCGTCATCTCCAGGGGGCGCAGACCGAATCCGATTCTCAGAATATCCAACTTTGCCGTAACAGCAGAGGACAAGTCGGTTCTGACCCATTGGCTGCAGAATCCCCTGAGGCCTGACGGTCATCCTGTTCCATACGCTGAGAGGGCAAGAGAGCTTTTGCCAGGGGATTTATTCAATTTGTGCTCGCAACTCTCGGTCACATCAGATTTGCACCCGTTTGCCAGTGACTACCAGATGAATCTTCGACTGCTTCCTCGCGAGGAGCCCGAATTTGCTTTCATCGATTTGTTTGCAGGAATTGGCGGATTCAGGCTTGCCATGCAGCAGGAGGGGGGGCAGTGTACATTCGCTTCCGAGATCGACAATAATGCCAGAGAAACCTACGAGAAGAACTTTGGCATCGTACCATTTGGCGACATAACGGAGGCGGCGACCAAGGCCATGATTCCCGCTGGCTTTGACATTCTTTGCGGAGGCTTTCCCTGTCAGGCATTCAGCATGGCCGGCAAGCGCGAGGGATTCAACGACGAACTTCAGCGAGGCACGCTTTACAGGCAGATAGTCGAGATTGCTCGGGAGCATCAGCCGAAGGCGATCTTCTGCGAGAATGTCAAAGGACTGCTGTCCAGCGCAGAGGGGCGGGCGCTTGAGACGATTACACAGGAGATAGAGGCGGTTGGCTATCATGTAGTGTTCGACACGATCCTCGACAGCATGAAGTACGGAGTGCCGCAGCACCGGGAGAGGTTGTATATCGTTGCCGTTCGTAATGATCTGTACGAGATTGCGAGAAACAGGCGCATAGAGTTCCCTGCGCGTCCAGAGCCGATTCCTGGACAGCACCCACGCAACATAGGCGATATTCTGGAAGAAGGGCCAGTGTCCAAATCCTACTACCTTGGGCAGCAGTATCTTGACACCCTTGTCAGGCACAGGGCCAGACATGCTGGGGCTAAGAACGGCGGCTTCGGGTACATTGTCCGCGAGAGGAACGACGTGGCTGGCACTCTAATGTGCGGCGGCATGGGGCGCGAGCGAAACATAATTCTTGACGAAAATCAGCCAGACTGGGAGCCGACGCCTCGTATGCTCGGAGGCATGAATCAGCAGCATCTCCGCTTTCTGACGGTCCGCGAATGGGCGCGGTTGCAGGGATTCCCCGACTACTTTGATGTCCCGGACTCGATACAGGCGGGGTACAAGCAGTTCGGCAACTGCGTGACAGTAAAAACTGTCCGCGCCGTTGGCAGGGCGATTTTGAATTACATAAGACAGTGCGAAGCGGAGGCTCGGCCATGAACTTAGAAAAAGAATGCAAGTGGTATTTCGGATTGGAAGGACCAGTGGAGAATGGCCCGACAAATCCCACCAAGGGAACTTTCAGCTCGTCGCCAGACATCGACATAGTCCGGGAAGCACTGCAAAATTCTCTCGATGCGCAATACGACGAGTCAAAGCCCGTTACTGTGAAATTCTCTTTTTCAAAGATGCGGAGTGAGGATTTCCCAGCATTCTTTCATCTAAGGGATCACATAAAGGCGACGCTTAAGGCTTACGAAAACAATGACCGAGCGAAGGAGAAGTTTCCTACGATGATCAACTATCTCAGCGGAAGCCACGGAAGCGAGGGGTTCGCTGAGTACATAGATGTCCTCACGGTGGGTGACTACAATACCAAGGGCATGCCTTACGAGAAAGGGAAGTCCTCCTCGCCTTTCTATGCTTTTCTGCACTCCATTGGTGTGAGCGTATTTAAAGAGAGTGGAGCGGGCGGCTCGAACGGACTCGGGAAAGAGACTATATATGAGCGTTCGGCAATTAAGACTCTTTTGATTTCGACAAGGACGGTGGCAGGGGCGGTCGCTTTCCAAGGTGCGGCGCGGCTGGCGACGCATCCTGATCCGAATGATGAAACAAGGCGAGTCTCGAAATACGGCTTTTACTGTAAAGTTGATGACGAGGCGATTACTGTTGAGGAAGAAATCCCTGACTGCTTCAAAAGGAGCGAGCCTGGAACTGACATTCATATTGCAGGTCTGATTCCACACGGCAGAGATGAAATACGCAAGTCCCTTGTCGAGGCTGTTCTCAACCATTTCTGGCTTGCTGTATATAGAGAAAAGCTGATTGTCGATGTTGACGGCGTGCTGATAGACAAGACCAATCTGCCGACGCTTCTTGGAGAACACTTCCCAGATGTCAATGACAAGCACTGGATAAAGAATTACGAGAAATGGAATCCCCGGCCATACTTCAACGCTGTTGTGAACGCGGAGGCAAAAAAGGAGAAGACGGCGTTCGAGCAGAAGGACAGCGAGCTGCTTGGCCATGTTAGAATGTATCTGGACTGGAGCAGCGACCAGCTGCCTAAGAAGGTTGTCTTCATGAGACAGCCACGGATGGTCATATTCAAAGCCAGCAAGACCTCGTACCCCAATTTCGCTGCCGTTTTCGTTTGCGATCATGAAATCGGCAATAAGGCGTTGCGATGCACAGAGCCGCCAGCGCACAATGACTGGGACATCAAGCAGTTCGAGGGCTCGGATGCCGACCGGGAGAGATATAAAAAGTGCATCAAGGAGGTAAACGACTACGTCAGAGATGTGCTGGACAAGTATTTTAGGTCTGAGTCCTCGCATAACGAGATAATCATACCTGGCCTTGCCGAGCTTCTGCCAGATCTGGAAAAAAGCGACGAAGGTGTCCCTGGGACAGTCGGGAGTGGGTCATCCGACGGGCTGCAGCCTTCAGGCAAAATCGCAGCCAAGGAGACGGCCGCCCCCGTCTCGTTTATTGATGAAGATGCAGGAAAGGAATCCAGGGCCGTGCTGCCGAATCCGTCAAAGGGAATGGCGAGCAGTCTCGTAGAGGATATGGGCCTCAAGCCGGACGAGGGCGCGGACTCGCCGCGCGTGATTGAATTCGAGCATCCGCAGCCTGAGCCAGCGCCCAGCGGTGGTGGAGGCGGCGGCGGTGGCGGCGATCCGAAAGAAGCTCCTCCCCAGAAGATGGCTGACAAGCCTGGTGCGAAAACACTTGTGCAGATTCGTATTCTGTTCACACCAATCAGCTACATCAAGGACGGCGTTCTTCTTCACAGGCTTGTGTTGAAGCCGTCGCCAAAAGAAGACATTAGCCTTTACAAGAACATCAGAATCTCCATCAAGACTGGCACTGATAACAATACGCAGGACACGGCTGACATCAAGCAAATCGTCAATTTGCCGGTCGGAGCCGAACTTCATGGGAATGAAGTGCGCGGACTGGATGTAACATCCACCGTCAAACTCGATGTTCAATTCGCAGATAGAATAAAGCATAGCGTAAAGGTGGTGGCATATGCGAGCAAATGACCTTAACTTCCCGTTCCCCGTTCTCGGTATGCCAGGCGTGATGCAGGGAGACCCGCCTAAAGTCGCTTACACGAGTTACATACCCGACAAGAATCTGATTCAGGTGCCGTACAGATGGGTGTTCGACATTGACATTAAAAATCAATGCATCCTGAATCTCATCCAGGCGGGCAAAGCTCAGTACATGTGTGAGGTGACTTGCTCGGCAACCCTTATGCGCAAATGCATCTTCTCGTCAACGCCAAAGATAGAAGTAGTCCTTGGAAGAAGAGAAGTTAACAAGCGTGTCGAGTTCGCATTGTACGTTGTTGCAAAGAAGCACATCGCCAACTATGACAACGACGCCGCTAACGAAGATTACCGCGAGCTGGCACCTTTTGACATTGACGTCGGATCTCCTTTGGCCGTTTTGTCGTCGTATCGCTGGGACGCAGACCTATGCTACGAGGACCTGACATCGCTACGCTCAATTTTGCAGGTTCTGAAAAACACTTCGGACCCCACACAGGAATATGTTACCTTGAACCTTGAGCATGAATACATCCAGATATTCCTCCCGGCTCAGCAATATGATGCCTTCATGGAGAAATCCCATACCGATGCATTTGGCGAGGTCATAAAATCGTCGCTGATTCTGTACGCGCTTCAGGCTGCCTTGAACCAGTTTTCGTCGGATTTGACCCACCGCTGGGAGCGCGCGGTCGACACGTACATAAGGCAAGACAGCAAGTTTGAAGGATTGTCGTTGGAGAACAAAGGGGATATACCTTTGATCGCGGCAAAAATGCTTGGCAATCCGTTCAAACGGCTTGGAGAGACATTGCCAAAGTTGACAGTGCTTTCAGCTGAATCTGCTGAAGTGTCAGGGGATGAGGAAGAGGAAGCTGAATAGAGGAGGTGGACATGTCCAAGCAATTTATATTTTCAAAAGCGGCAGTTGACGAGATCGAGGCGGCCTTCAATGCTCCAGGAGGAGATGCTGCATATCTTAGTCCCACGCCATTTGCCGTGGCCTTTAAGACTTTAGAGTCCCCAATCGATGCCCCGCTTCAACTTCCGTCTCGTGTCAATCCGAAGAGCGACATCGACACGGCCATCGCACTATATGAGGCCTACCCGAATTTGAACCCGCTTGAGGCATCGAGCAGAGGGTTTTGGACGTATCTAACGCATGTTGACTTGTGGAGCTATATGAGAAATAGATTTCCGCTGTCAGCCGACATGGATGTCGCGGCCCGGAGAAACAAAATCAAGGACAAATGGTTTCTTGGCGAGCCGTCTCAGTGGAGTTTGATGCGTCACCCCTTGGCTGGCCTCTGGTGGGGCGTGAAGCTCTCCGTTGACGAATCAAGGGGAGTGGGGAAGTATGATCTTACGCGGATACTTTTCCGAGATCTTGACTTCCTTACGAGAACGCTTGGAACGTATCAGCTGGGCCGTCTTCCAGCAGCAGTCAGGGGAATCCTCGGGTACATGTTCAACCATCAGGAAGATTTCAAGGGACAGTTCGAGGACAAGACCCGCTACATCATGAAGCATTTTAATTCTATGGGCGGCGCATTGCATTTAGGATGCCTTGACGAGAATTTTTATGCAGATGAGCTGGACAGGACAAGGGATGAGTGGCTCAACCCCAATAATAAAACAGCTCCTGAAGCACAGCCCGCTGCTGCTGAAACGCAAAGCTCATCACAATCTTGAACAATCAAACGAAAGGACAAACCAATGTTCGACAACATCGACAACATGGCGCGGATTGAGCGCGAGATAGAGAGGAGAATGGAAGCCGCCTGCGAGAAGAACGGGTGGTATGTGGCTGTGGCGACGTTGCCGCCGGAGTGAAATAGGACGGTCTCTAAAAACCATGAGACAAGACAGATGCATGAATGATACTCGAGATAACGTGTCGAATTATCAAAAAGAGCGGGCTGCGTTTCAGCGCAGGCACTTCAAGTTTACGTATTGCCCTGCGTCTGTGCTCTTGGGCTGTGCATGTATGAAGTGTCCTCTTAAGGGCGAGTGCGTCAAATGCAATCCTGGAAGTCTCCTTGGGGTAGATCATCAGACAATTACTGCAGATTCGGATGGCAACAGTCGGTTCACTTTCCGCCCGTATAAGGCATCGTTATATGAGCAACGCAGAAAGAACCTTCAGAGGTTTTGTGACTATTTCAAGCTTAGACTTGAAATATCTGACGAAGTAACATACGGTGAGGACACGTACACAGTTTACATCACCCCGACAGATGACAGTCCTCGGTTTCGCAGCGGCGGCCGGGTGCTGGGGCAACCGTGGTATGGCAAGGACTCGCCGCATTACCGGTATCGCAACATAATGAAAAGGCGGTAATCATGGGACTTGTGAA
>JAEEGN010000261.1 GCA_016280345.1 Selenomonadaceae bacterium
ACGCGCCGCCCCAGCGGGCTCAAAATGCGCTCGATGATATTCATCAGATGGGCCTCGTCGTGGAACTGCACCTTCGTCATCTGGAGCTTGCCCATCTGCTCCACGAAGATCTTCTTCGGCCCGTTGATCATGATTTCGGTGATGGTCTCGTCCTTCAGCAGCGGCTCGATTGGGCCGAGACCCAGCATCTCGTCGCAGAGGTCGGCCACGATGCGGGTGCGTTCGCCCCGGGGCACGACAAAGGGATTCTCGTCAAGGACGCGCTGGCAGTAGGCCGAGATCAGTCCCTCGACCTCCTCCCGGCTGTGCTCGCCGCCGGAAAGGATCTGCTGCTCCTCGGCGTTCATCTCGTCCACGATGCGGCGGTGGATCGCCAGCTTCAGTTCCTGATAGGCGTCCTCCTTGACCTCGGACCGGCGGCCGGCAAATATGGGCTTCTGCTCAACGGTCTCCCCCTGCGGGCGGCCCAGTCGTTCTAAGAGTGACGGCATACCTTTCCTCCCCCGCGCCCCGCGGCGCTTCTGTATCAAATCGGCCTGAGGAATGTCACGAATAAAATACGCTTCTTGCCGGTTCAAAGTCTCCTGTGCTTCGTGGTCGGGAATCAGACGCAGCGCTGCCGCGCCGTCGTCCCCTCCGCCTCGCACCGAAGCCTTTGCCCGGCGCAATCAGCGCCTTTTATTCTGTTCCGGTTCCTTGCGGCCTGTGGTTTGCGAAAATCAGGTTGACGCAGCGCCTTCGTTGTTCATGTAATACTCGATCGTGTACTGACCCGGCAGGATAGCGCTGACAAGCCCCACGGCGGGGAAGGAATTGTTCAGCGTCGTCCGGATCGTCACTTTGATTGCCTTGATGGTGGCGCCGCCCCCCACGTTCTCCGTAACGGCCTGAATGTCATAGTCGTTGGTGTTCCCGGGCCGCCACTGGTACAGGTCTGTCCAGAGCGTCGTATGGTTCCGGTAATAGGTCTTGACGGTATCGATATTCGTTCCGATGGCTGCCTCCCGGGCGCTGGCCCGGGCCACGTTGCTCAGCGTCATGTAATCGGCAAAGAGCAGGCCCGAGTAAATGACAGCGAACACAAAGAAAAGAATGAACGGCAATACTAAGGCGAACTCGACGATGGCCTGTCCTTGTTGCTTTTTCATTCGAATTGCCTCCCCCTGTTGCAGAAGCGGCCTCCTGGATGCCAGGAGGCCCCTTCCGTCTCATCCGTAAAACCCTGCATACGATAAATCACTTAGGACCCAGAAGTGCCAAGGGCGCTCTGCACTTTGGCAAAGGTGCTGGATATTGCGTTGCCGATTCCGGTATTGCCGGTAAGATAACCCGCGATAACAACGACGAACGCCAGAATCAGGGCATACTCCACCATGCCTTGTCCTTTCTCGCCCAGATAACGGGCCTTCAGATACTCCAAATACGCCATCATGGTTTTTCCCTCCTTTCCTTAGGATGTAGGGACTGTCACGAAATAAATTATACTTCTTGCTTGTTCAAAGGTCCCGGTGCTTCGTTGTCGGGATGCAGCGCAACGCTGCCACGCCTTCATCCCATCCGCCCCCGCACAGGAACCTTTGCCCGGCGCAATCAACACAATTTATTTTGTTCCATTTCCCTTTATGTCCGGCCCGAAGGCTCAAACATCGATATCGACAATGCGCTGGATGACGAGGAAACCGATGATTTCCAGAACGATGGCGCCGGCGATTGCCATGCGGCCGATGTCGCTATCCAACAGCGGTTTCAGATAACTGGGGTTGACGAAGTTCAGCAAGATCGCCACCGCGAAGGGCAGCGCCGCCAGAATCCAGCCCGAGGCGCGGCCCTGGGCCGTCAGCGCCATGACCTCGCGCCGCATGCGGATGCGATCGTTGATGGTGTCGCTGATGGTATCGAGAATCTGGGCCAGGTTGCCGCCCACCTGACGCTGGATCAGCACCGCCGTGACCACCAGCGAGAAGTCGGGGCTGTTTACCCGGGCGTCCATCTGCTCCATGGCCTCCTCCATGCGGGTGCCGAGGTTCATGTCCCGCATGACCTTGGCGAATTCCTCGCTGATCGGCGGCTCCATCTCGTGGGAGATGAGTTCCATCGCCTGCAGGAAACTGAAGCCCGCCCGCATAGCGTTGGCCACCATCGTCAGACAGTCGCCGAGCTGGTTCACGAATGCCTTGCGGCGGTTCGTGATGCGAATCTGGATGTAGCACCACTCGGCCAGCACCGTGGCCAGCGCCACCAGGAAGGCGGTGAAGGCGTTCAACGTCAGAAAGAACGTCACCAGGCCGGTAATCAGGGCGCCGATCAGGGCCATGATGATGAACTCGGAGCCCAGGATCGGCAGACCCGCCTGTTGCATCGTAAGGTCGAGGGCCTCGGCCTTGCGGATGGTCTGGAGCTTTTTCGCCGAACTCCGCACGAAGTCCATGAAGCGGTCGGCGAACTTCTTCTCCGGCGGCGGCGGCGCTTCCAGCCGTCCCTCGGCGCCGGCGTAGTACCGCATGCGCTGGGACAGGGCAGCCCGACTGCGCCGCGAATACTCCATGAAGAAGACGAACATGAAGAAGATCAGGACGCCGCAGAGAATGGCGGCAACGATAACCATAACTTACCCTACCTTACCGCGCCGTTGGCCAATGATGGCGTCCGCCAGCCGCGCGATGTTGATTGCCAGCGGATTGTTGGGATCGTTGTCCATCGCCATGCGCCCGTTGTTGGCGGCCGCCGAGACAAGCAGATATTCGTTGGGGATGACTGCGGCCACGGGATAGCCCAACACCAGTCCCAGCTTCTCCTGCATATCGGCGTTGCAGGGCTCCACCCGGGTGAAGATGGTCTTCACCCGCTGCTCGCAGTCCGGCCAGGCCCGGAACACGTCGAGAGCCCGCTGCATGTGCTGCAGCTCGAAGCCGCCGCTGACCATCGCCACCAGATACGTCGTATTGGCCAGCTCCGACGCCGCCACCGAGATCGGGTTGAAGCCCGCCGGCAGGTCGATGAGGATATAGCGGAACAGGCTCTGGGCCATGCGAACCATGTCGTTGAAAGGCTTGATGTCCACCAGTTCGGCATAGTCCGGCTTCTTCGTGCCGCAAAGCACCCGCAGATTGTCGCTGACCGTCTGGAAGTAAGCGTTCAGCGTAATCGGCGACAGGAATTTCACGTCCCGCACCGCCTCGACGATGGTGCTCTGGGGCGCCAGGTTGAAGAACACCGCCATGTCGCCGAACTGCAGGTCGGCGTCGATGATGGCGACGGACTCGCCGCTCTTGCGCGCCAGCGACAGGGCGAGGTTGGCGATCAGCGTCGTCTTGCCGCTCTTCCCTTTGGGGCTGAAGAAGGCCATGACGTCGGAAGAAACGGCCATGCCGCTCTTGCCGAAGGTGTCCACCGCCTCGCCGAGCTCCTCTGCCGTGAAGGGCTTGATCAGGTAGCCTTTGGCCCCGGCCCGCACCACATGGGACGAATCGTTGGCGTTCCAGTGGCTCGATATGCAGAGCAGGGCCGCCGCCGGGAAGCTCTGGGTAAAGGCCGGGATGAACTGGAGGTTCGCCCGGTCGTCAATGTCAAGGAGAATCAGGTTCGGCTTGAAAACGCCGCCCTGTCCCAGCGCGTCGCCGGGCTGCTGGTAGCGAGCCGCCAGTTCGAAGCCCGCGGCGCCCTTGATGACGCTCGAAAGGCGCTCCAGCATCAGACGGTTGTTCTCAATCAAGATGACCCGATAATCCACTCTTCACACCTGCCCTATGGCCAATCTGCCTTTTAGTTGAAGATTTTCCTGAACCAGGAGGAAACGCCGTGCTGCGTCTCCGTCTGCTCGACCTCCTGGTTCGTATAGCGCCCGACGAGATGCCGCAACTCCTTGGCCAGCGAGGCCGACTGCGAGGAAAGCACCAACGGGACACCCATCTGGATCGACTGCTGGGCGGCTACGAAATCGTTGGGCAGGACGTGGTAGAAGGGCTCCCCCAGGAGCTGCTCCACGTCCTCGAGGTCAATACGCGTCTTGGAATTGCTGCGGTTCAGCACCAGCCGGATCTTGTTGGAATCGTAGCCCATGCTGCGGATGGTGTCGCAGCCGCTCTTCATGTTCTTGATGGTGGGGATGAAATCCACGATGCCGAGGAAGGTGATGATGGTCCCCAGGTCGAGCAGCGACAGGTTCAGCTCGCTGAACGTCGAGGTGGTGTCCAGCACCAGGTAGTCGAACTTGTACTGGAGCTGCTTCACGATATGGGCAATCGTCAGCGGCGACATATTGTAAGCCTCGGCCAGCTCCAACGGCCCCGCCAGGACGGAAAAGTTCACGCCCTTGTAACTGTACTGCGTCAGGAAGGGCATCGGATCGAAGGCATCCGCGTCCCTCTGCACCGCCTTCTGGGCGTCGGCAACGGTCCTGGTGGGCGATAGCTTTAAGTAGTTGCTGACGTCGCCGAACTGCAGGTCGAGGTCGGCGAGGCAGACGTGATGGCCTTCGTGGGCCAGCTCCGCCGCCATGTTGATGCTGATCAGCGTCTTGCCCACCGCCGAAGCCGTGCTGAATACCGTTATGACGATGCCGCTGCGCGCTCCCTCCATGCGGCGGTACCTCCTCCCGAATCAATCTGTCATTCGCGGCCCATGTACTTCGGCAGGAAGGAATACTCCTTCTCCTCCACCGGCTTCGTCACGTCAATGGGCTGATTCTCCCGGCGCGGTGTTTCCTGCCGCGGCGACTCAACCACCTGGCGTTCCTCCGGCGTCATGGGCATATCGCGGCCGGATGACTGTTCCTCCCGGGCGGGCCGGGCCGCTTCCTCGGCAGCGCGGCGGCCGTCGCCTTCGTCCGCTGCCGGGCGCTGTGTCCGGGCGCTGTCTTCCCGCGGCTTCTCAGCCGACTCGCGCTTCTTCGCCTCGGCGGCGCGCTGCCGTTCCCTTTCGGCGGCGCGCTTCTCTCGCTCGGCCACGCTCTGGCCGGCGTATTGGGAAAGAATCGGCGACTTCAGCTCATAGTCCACGTCCATGTCTTTCAGAGCCTCTCGGGCCTCGCGCTCAGCGGCGGCCCGTTCCTCCTCTTCCTTCTTCTTCCGCTCCTCTTCCTGCTTCTCCTTCGTCGGTTTCGGCAGCGGCGCGTTGATATCGACGTTCTGGCGGTCGCTCTCATCCTGGCGGCCCTGCTCGTACCAATCCTTCATCCTGTCGGACATCCGGGCAGGATCATCCGGGTTCACGATGCGCGGCGTAATGAGAATGACGAGCTCACGTTTGTCGTTTTGCGTGCTGGTATGCTTGAAGAACTCGCCGATGATGGGAATGCTGGACAAGAGCGGTATCTTGGTGACGACCTTGCTGTCCTGGGAGTTCATCAAACCGCCGATGACCATCGTGCCCTCGTTGTTCATGTGGATGATGGAATGGGCGTTGCGGGTGGTCAGCGCCGGCATCTCGGTGGAATCCGACTTCACCATGTGGGCGTAGTCGAGGGTACTGGCCTCGGCGTGGACCTCGGCGGTAATCGTCTTGCCGCCCTCGTCCACTGTCGGCCGGATGTTGAGCCGGATACCGTAGTCCTTCCACTCGAAGGTAACGTCGCCGTTGCCGTTGCTCTTGGGCACCGGGATGCTGCCGCCGATGTGGATCTTGGCCTTGGCGCCGCTCAGCGTCGAGATATTCGGCCGGGACAGGACTTTCGCCTTGCCCTTGCTGATCAGGAGATTCAGCGACGCGTTGATATGGGTGAAATGATCCCAGACCCAGAATCCGGTATCATGGTTCTTGAAATCCTCACCGGCATAGAATACGCCGGTATCGCCGAGGGTGACCGCCGTGAATCCCTGCCCCTCGCCCAGCTCGGTGTACGTCATGGACGTCGCCGATTTGAACTGCAAGCCGACGTTGCTGTCGTCGTCCACCGCAAGCTCGATGATCTGGGCCTCCAGCCGGATCTGGACGGGATTCACGATTTCCAGGAGGTCGATGATGTTCTCATAGGTCCTCTGGGACGTATAATCGAAATTGTACTCGAACTTCTTGTCGTCATCCTCCGCTTTCGTTTCCCGCACCATTTCATTGCCGCCGTTGTAGAGGCGGGCGATCTGGATGGCCTTGTCGTGCTCGTACTGGTTCTTTACCTTGCCTTGCAGCAGAATGCGGTACCTGCCCGTGCCCGCGGCGGCGTCCTCCGGCACCAGGCTGACCCGGACGCCGGGCAGACCGATGGCGCGCTGGATGGCTTCCGCCAGGCCGGTGTTATCGGCGCCGACGACGATACGGTACTCCCGCATCTCGCCGTTCTCATCCCAGACCAGCAGCGAAGTGGAGCCGGGCTTGTTGGCGACGACCAGGAACTCCATTCCCGAGGAAAGGAGCTGGACGTCGGCAATCTCCGGATTGGCGATGGCGATACGGGTAATCGCCACCTCGGAAGCCATGTATTCATAATCATTGGGAAGCAGATTGATGGTCTGAGCCGCGAAAGCCGCCGGAGCCGCCAGGAAAAGGCCGGCGGCGGCGCCAAGAGCGGCGCGGCCAAGCAAATGATTCGTCTTCACGCTCATTTCCCCTTGCTCGCTTTCGTTCCGCGATACACCTCAATGTTGCTGGCGCCGGTCTCCGGCTCCGCCGGAGCGGCGGGAGCCGCCGGTGCGGCCGGCATGTAGATGGGCGCCGGAGGCGGCTGCGTCGCCGCCGCTTTCGCCGAGCCCTTGAGCAGGAAAAAGTCGGTATCCAGCGTCAGCGTGCTGCTGGGCTTGAAAGGACGCAGCACCAGATAGACCTGACCGCCCTGGGCGGCCACGGTGAGTTTCAGGGTATCCTCGGGCCTGACCGCCAGCGTCGCCGTTACCGGCGCCTCGCCGGCCTTGGCGCTCTTGTCATCCTTCTTGTCCTTGTCGTCGCCGCCGGACGCATTGTCCGTGGACGACAGCGACTTGTTGATGCCCAACAGCAGGACGTTCTGCAGGATGATCTCGCCGGTGAACTTGTTGTTGTCGAGCTTGTCCGAGACCAGCAGCACGTCGACGTAATCCCCCGGCCGGGCGAAACCCGCCACGCCGGTGACGTCGTTGACCGCGATGGAAACGGCCCGGCAGTCCGGCGGAATCATGCCGGTAAAACCGGCCTGCTTGATGTCGAGATAGACCTTCTTCTCCGTCACCACGTCGCCGGCCATGATGGCCACCTTGGCAGGCTTGCGGATGACCTGGGAGATATCGGTGATCGCCCCCGGCGGAATCGCGTCCTTCGGGAGCTGGAGGACCTGCAGCGAGCTCTCGCGAATGTACTCGCGGGCCTGGATATCCTGCTTCGCCACCACCACCGCGTTCGTCGCCACCTTGGGCGGCTCGGGCGACGGCTCGCCGGGTGTGAGCCTCGACAACGCCATATAGAGCACAATGAACGTCAACAGGCCTGCGATGCCCGCCATTATGAGCAGTTGCTTCTGCGTCAGCCCTTCCATCATGGCGTTGAAGGACTCGCTGAGCTTCTTAAACATTGACCGCGTTTCCTCCTCTGGCTTCCTCCACGGGAAGCGATCTTTCATGGACTATCGGCCCATAATCCACATTACAAGGTAATTATAGCACCTTTCAAATCCTTTTTCCAGTAAATTTTCACTTTTCCAGCCCAATGTGGTACAATATCATAAAGCCGTTTCTTTCAATCATTGGGCTTCATATTGATTCGCAAGCAACCACGGATACAACATCTTGAAAAGAACTCTTATCTTATGGGAATTGAGGCCTAGTAAAAATGAATCCTAAGTCTTTTTTCTTATTTTTCATCGAATGGATCGCGGCCGCCCTGATGATGGGATTGGCGGACGCCTGGATTCGCCGCCTCTACGAGACGGGACGCAGCGCCCTGAGCTTTCCCGAGGCGGTTGACGTCCGAAGCCGGTGGCGCCGGCCGGCGCTGCTGCTCCTCTACGCCGCTGCGCTGCATCTCCTGGTGCCGATGATGGCTTCGCCGGCGTTCCCACACCTTGTACTGGCGGCCTTCTTCCTCGGCCTGGTCACGCTGACCGACTTCGAGCAGTACGTAATCTTCGACCGGGTCCTTCTGCCCTTCGCGTTCTGCGGATTGCTGGCGGCCGTCCATCTCGGCGCCCCGCTGGCGGAGCGCCTGTTGGCGGCGGCCGCAGGGGGAGCGGCCTTCTTCCTGCTGGCGGTGGTGACGCGGGGCGGCATCGGCGGCGGCGACGTGAAGCTCATCGCTGCCCTCGGCCTCTGGCTGGGCCCGGACCGGCTCCTGACGGCGGCGACCGGGGGATTTCTCGCCGGTGGTCTCGCCGCCCTCGTCCTGCTGCTCACAAAGCAGAAACGCCGCGGCAGCTTCTTCGCCTACGGCCCCTACTTCGCCCTCGCCGCCCTCTGGCTGCTGCTGACGGGCGGCATCCCCGCCTCCCCCTGACCTCGCGCCACGTTTTTCCGCCGCAGGACGTTTCATTCGGAATACGTTTTCGTAGGGATGAATCATTTCATAAACGATATTTTCGGTTGCGCCCGCTGCCGCGCCCGCGCTTTTCGCGGGTTGGGAACCATTTCCCTTTCCGTTGCGGTCCCCTCTTACGTCCGGCAAACGACCTCCGCCCCGACCGGGCGCGGCGGCACGGGACCGAGCGAATCCTCCGGCCAGTGGAAACGGACGGCGCCGAACAATCGTTCAATCCTTCAGGCAAGGGCCGAGAAATGAAAACAGGCTTCCGGGGAAAAAACGCCCGGAAGCCTGTTCTTGCATTTTCGCAGAAAAAAGGAGTCCGTCCGCGATGCGGAAAATCGCGGACGGTCATGACAAAATCGGCACAGAGAAAATACCATTTGCATTATACCACGAACATCGGAAAATAACAAGGCGACGCGCTGCCTGTTTTGGGCAGGATGTTTCAGGCGCGTGCCAAATATGCGCAAAGCAGCGCGGGTTCGCGGTGATTTTCGGACGGCGTTCCTTTGTTCCAATAAAATAATTATTCCCGCTTCTCCGTCACGAAGCGGATGAACTCCCTGGCCGCCGCGTCGTCCGCGGCGTGGGCGATGTACATCATGTTGCCCATCTGGGGCACGTTGAGCTCCGGCACCCGCTCGGAAATGACGATGTCCTTGCCGTAGCGATCGAAGATTTCCTGCTCCGTATGGACGTATTCGTATTTGTCGCGCCGCCCGGCGGAGACGCAGCAGTGGTCGCTGCCGCTGGGGGCGAGAACACGCCTGTCCTCCGTGACCATGTCAGCCCAGATGGCGAAAACATCGGTGCCGTGGGCGTAATCCATCATGTCCGGCGTGTAACCGCCGGCGGGCCGCATATTGACCTCGAGGCCGATGAAATCGCCCACTTCGCCGAGGCCGGGCTTCGCCGTCTTGAGCCGGAAGAATTCCAGATGGACGAAGCGACGGACAGCGCCGAAGGCTTTCACCGCCGCCCGCCCCAGCCGCCGCAGTGCCTCCGGCATATCGGCGGCCACGTAGTAGGCGAGGTCGAGCTCCCGGTTCACGATGTCGGCCACCGAGGGCGGCCATTCCGTCATGGACTCGAACAGCGGCTCGCCGACGGAGTTCACGATGGCGTCGTAGGAGACGATGTCGCCGTCAATGAATTCCTCCATGACGTAGGGGACGTCCGGCTTCCCGTCGAAGAACCGCGTCAGGTCGTCTTCGTTTTCCAGTTTCCAGGTATCGATGGCGCCGACGCCGACCTCGGGCTTGACGATGACCGGCCAGCCCACCGCCGCGACGAAGTCCCGCGCCGCCTCGGGCGTCGTCACCCGGGCCTGGCGAGCCGAGGGAATCTGCGCCCGGGCGTAGATTTCCTTCATCTGTGCCTTGCTCTTGCATCGCTCGATGTCGCCGAGCTTGAAGCCGGTGGTGATGTTGAAGTCGGTGCGGAGCCGCGCGTCCTGCTCCAGCCAGTATTCGTTGTTCGACTCCAGCCAGTCGATGCGGCCGTGCTTGAAGGTCAGGAAGGCCACCGCCCGGTACACCTTGTCGTATTCGTCCATGGATGAAACCCAGTAGTATTCGTTCAGCGATTCCTTGACCTCCACGGAGAGCTGCTCGTAAGGCGTATCGCCGATGCCCAGCACGGTCACGCCGCGCTTCTTCAGCCGGTCGCAGAAATTCCAGAAAAACCGGGGAAACTGCGGGGAGATAAAGACAAAATTCATTTCGCCGCCTCCATTCAGCGTCCGCGCCTCACTGCGCTTCTTCCAGCACCCGCGGCAGGAAATAGCGGATCTGCTTCTGCCACCAGTCCCAGTCGTGGTTCACGTCGTAGCCCCAGAAGTCCACCCAGGCGGCGATGCCCTTATCCTTGAAGATGCCGTCCATGGTGGCGGTCGTGCGGATGCCGTCCTCCTCCCAAGCGCCCTGGCCGACGCAGAGGACAATGGGGCGCTGGTTGTAGATGGCGATATAGGGGTGGTCCTTCGACATGTTCGACAAGAAGGTCACCGGGGAATTGTCGTAGAGCACGCTGTTCATCCAGCCGTCGAAGAAGCAGCGGGCGTCATAGACGCCGGAAAGGGCGAGGACGCCGCCGAAGAGATCGGGACGGCGCAGAAAGGTGATGAGGGCGTGATTCGCCCCCATGCTGCAGCCGGTGGTCACCGGGCGCCGGTCCGAGGCGTTCCAGTCGCGGATCAGCGGCACGACTTCATCGACGATATAGTGATAATAGGATTCCTGCCGGTCGGCGCGCCAGGGTTTGTCCCCCCAGACGTTGGACCAGGTCTCGCTGTCCACGGTATCGACGCAGAAAAGCTGGACGCGCCCCGACTCGATGTAGTCGGCCAGCGTGCCAATCATGCCGAAGTTCTCGAAGTTGTCGCACATGGCGTCCTGCGTCGGGAACACGAGGATGGGATAGCCGCTGTTGTCGCCGTAGACGAGCAGGTGCATATCCTTCTGCAATGCCTGGCTGAAATGGGTGTAGTATTCGCGGTTCATGACACACACTCCTATCAGTATTTCTCCGCCTTGGCGGCAATCTTTTCCTGCACCAGCGCGATGAATTCGTCCACCGTAATGCTGCGGCTGTCCTTCTCGCCGTACTTGCGGACGTTCACCGTATGGCTCTGCGCTTCCTGTTCGCCCACCACCAGCGCGTAGGGGATCTTCTTCACCTGGGCCTCGCGGATCTTGTAGCCGACCTTCTCATTGCGGTCGTCCACTTCGGAACGCAGGCCGAGTTCGAAGAGCCGCCGGTTGATCTCGAAGGCGTATTCGTTGTACTTGTCAGTGATCGGCAGCAGCTTCACCTGCACCGGAGCCAGCCAGACCGGGAAGGCGCCGGCGTAGTTCTCGGTCAGGATGCCGATGAAGCGCTCGATGCTGCCGTAAACGACCCGGTGGATCATCACCGGTCGATGACGCTGGCCGTCCTCGCCGACGTAATGGATGTCGAACTTCTCCGGCATCAGCATATCGAGCTGGATGGTGCCGCACTGCCAGGTGCGCCCGATGGAGTCCTTCATATGGAAGTCGATCTTCGGCCCGTAGAAGGCGCCGTCGCCCTCGTTCACCACGTAGTCGAGACCGCGGTGCTCCAGCGCATTCCTGAGCGCCGCCGTGGCCCGCTCCCAGACCTCATCGGAGCCCATGGAGTCCTCGGGCCGCGTCGAGAGCTCGGCGTGATAGGAAAGGCCGAAGGTCTTATAGACCTCGTCGAAGAGGTCTATGACCTTCTGGATCTCGCCCTCCACCTGGTCCAGCGTCATGAAGATATGAGCGTCGTCCTGGGTGAAGTTCCGCACCCGGAACAGCCCGTGCAGCGCCCCGGAAAGCTCATGGCGATGGACGAGGCCCAGCTCGCCCAGGCGCAGCGGCAGTTCGCGGTAGCTGTGGGGCTGGCACTTGTAGACGAGGATGCCCCCGGGGCAGTTCATGGGCTTGACGGCGTAATCTTCATCGTCAATCTGGGTGAAGTACATATTCTCCTTGTAATGGTCCCAGTGGCCCGACTGCTCCCAGAGCTTCCGGTTCAGGATCATCGGCGTCCTGATTTCCCGATAGCCGTAGCGGCGATGGACCTCGCGCCAGTAGTTGATGAGCTCGTTGCGGATGACCATACCGTTGGGATGGAAGAACGGAAAGCCCGGCCCTTCCTCGTGCAGGCTGAACAGGTCAAGCTCCTTGCCCAGCTTGCGGTGATCGCGCTTGGCCGCTTCCTCCAGCATGTGGAGATACGCCGCCAGGTCCTCCTTCTTCTCGAAGGCCGTGCCATAGACGCGCTGCAGCATCTTGTTCTTCTCGCTGCCGCGCCAGTACGCGCCGGCGACGCTCTGGAGCTTCAGCGCCTTCACCTTGCCGGTGGAGACGACGTGCGGCCCGGCGCAGAGGTCGATGAAATCCCCCTGCTCGTAGAGGGAAATCAGGGCGTCCTCCGGCAGATCGTTGATGAGTTCCACCTTGTAGCTCTGGCCGCGCTCCCCGAAGAATTTCAGCGCGTCAGCCCGGCTCATTTCCCTGCGCACCAGCGGCAGATTCTCCTTGACGATGCGCTCCATTTCCTTCTCGATGTCCCGCAGGTCGTCGTCGGTGAGCTTCCTGTCCATGTCGATATCGTAGTAGAAGCCGTTCTCGATGGCGGGACCGATGGCGAACTGCACGTGCTGATCGGCGTAGAGGCGCTGGATGGCCTGGGCCATCACGTGGGATGCCGTGTGACGGAGCGCCCCGCGTCCGTCGGCATCCTCGAAGGTCAAAAACTCCACCGCCGCGTCCTTCGTCAACGGCGTCGTGAGATCGACGGTCTTGCCGTCCAGCTTCGCCGCCAGGACCTTCTTTGCCAAGCTGTTGCTCACGCTCTTGACGAAGTCAAGGATTTTCGTGCCCGGCTCCACCTCGCGGACACTGCCGTCTTTCAGTTTGATGCTGACCATAGGAAAAACCCCCTAAAAAAATATGGATAAAATATTAAAGCCCCGTCCCCTCATAGGGACGAGGCTTTTGCTTCGCGGTTCCACCCTGCTTGCCGCAATCCGCGGCCAACTCAACGGCTCTTACCGGGCGCCACCCGGCCGCCTTCCGCTTGCGCGTGGCGGCAGCTCCGAAGCGGTAACCGCGGAGTTCTCTCCGGGACGTTTTCAGCCGACGACGTCCCTCTCTGTCGGATAAATTCTCCGCAATCGTGTCTTCCTCATCGCTTTCACTATTGCTTTATTTCATTATAGGCGCAACGCCGGCCGGGTGTCAAGGAAAAATTCCCGGTACATCAGAAAAGCGCCAGCTGGTCGCTCTCCGGCAGCCCTTCCAGGCAGCCATGCTCCCGCAGGAGCTCG